>CAZOWW010000010.1:19033-20409 GCA_964583765.1 uncultured Kineosporiaceae bacterium | reverse complement strand
GTCCAGCCCGCCCGACATGCCATCCCCAGACACAACCCGCCGAACCCCGCCGACTAGCCCCACCTCGCCTTACCCGGCCCCGCCGACAAGACACACCCACCCGACACCGTCGACTTGCCCCGCCTCACACGGCCCCGCGACAGGCCGAACCACATCCCGCCCAGGCCGACTTACCGCGACAGGCCCGAACCAGCCGACGACCCGCTCCTGGCCGCGCCTTTCCCGCCCAGGCCGACTTACCCCACCTAGCCAGCCCCCGCCGACTTGCCGTGCCCAGCCGCCCCTGGCCGTGCGACATGCCAGGACTGCCCTCTGCCCGGCCCCGGCCGACTTCCCCCGCCGTACCAGGACCGGCCCGGCCCGACGTGCCTAGTCTCACCGCCCCCACCGACGCGCCTGCCCGGACCGGCCCGGCCGACGAGCCAGGCCGACCCGCGCCCCCGCTGACACGCCGTGCCCTTCAACGCCGGCCCCGCCCCGGGCCATCCCGACTTACCCCACCTGGTCATCCCGTCCCGGCCCGACACACCGTCCCCGTCCCAGCCGACGACCCGCTCCTGGCCGCGCCGACGTGCCCTGCCTGTCCGGCGAGCTGGGCCGACATGCCCAACCCCGCCCGGCCCGCGCCGACACGCCGAACCCAGCCGCCCCCGCCCCTGCGGACCATCCGAGCCGCGCCGATACCGACTACTCGCACCTCGCCTCACCCGGCCCCGCCGACAAGCCACACCCACCCCGAGCCACGCCGACTGACCTAGCCTGACCGGCCCCGCACGACGTGCCATTCCGGGCCATCCCCGCCGACTACCCGACCCGGGCCATTCCGACTAGCCGGGAACCCCCCGACCCGGGCCTCCCCGCGCGCCGACGAGCCGTACCTCCCCTCCCCGTCCCAGCCGACGACCCGCCCGGACCGTGCCGACGTGCCATGCCTCCCCCGTCCGTCCCAGCCCGGCCGCACGACGTTGCCGACATGCCACACCCCACCCGTCTTTGCCAGGCCGGCGCGACACACCGTTCTCTTCCTACACCGCCGCTGACACCCCGCGACTTGCCCGCCCGGTCCCGCGCCGACATGCCGCATCCCCCGGATCCCGCCCGCCGCGACGTACCTAACCCGTCCCCTCCATGCCGACGAACCGGACCCAGCCACGCGACATGCCCGCCCCGTTCCCACCGCGCCGACGAGCCGTACCTCCCCGTACCCTCCCTCGTCCCGCGCCGACGTACCGGCTCGTGCCTCCCCGATCCCGCCGACAGGCCGTTGCACTCCGATCCCCGGCCGACTAGCCCGGCCAGCCCCCCCGACCCGTCCCGTCCCGGCCGACATGCCTGACCGCCCCGGGCCCAGCCGACTAGCCACGCCACGCCAGCTC
>CAZOWW010000010.1:14340-18933 GCA_964583765.1 uncultured Kineosporiaceae bacterium | reverse complement strand
GGCCGGCCCGCTCCCCTGCCGACATGCCATGCCTGCACCCGGCCACCCCTGGCCCCGTCCCGTGCCGACAATCCACTCCCGCCCATGCCCGGCCGGGCCGACGGGCCATCCCCTTCCATACCGCCCCGCTCCCTTTGCGCGCTATGCTGAGGCGTGGGAACCCGCGAGCAGCGTCGCGCGCAGGCGGCGGCGCTGCTGGCCGAGGGCTCGCCGATGAGCACCGGCCTGGCGGCGCTGCTGCTGGGCGTCTCGCAGAAGACGGTGTCGCGCTGGTGCCGCGAAGGGCGGGTGCGAGCCGGCCGGCCGGTCCACGGCGGCCACTGGCTGGTGCCCGCCGTGGAGGTGGCCCGGCGGATCGACGCCAAGGGAGAGGAAGACAGATGACGGAATCGTTCCACCTGTTCGACGAGCAGCGCGCCCAGTGGACGCGAATGATGGGCATCCCGGTGAACCCCTACGGCGAGCGCGACCCGTACCCGTGGGACGACGCCTCAAGCATCCCAGTAGACCTGACCAAGGGAGAAGGATTCTGATGACGGTGTTCCGCGACCCGGCCGTGCCGCTGTCCCCCGGGCAAGCCGAGATGCGCAAGCGCGTGCTCAAGGAGATCGAGAAAGACCCGGGCGGGTTCGACATGAGCAGCTGGGAGTCCGGCTGGCGAACTGGATGCGGCCAGTGCGGCACCACCCGGTGCATCGCCGGGTGGGCGCAGTACCTGGAGCGCGGCGCGGTCTACGAGAACGGCCTAGGGCGGGACGTCCCGAGCGTCTGGAGCGACGCCATCGGGCTGCTCGGCCTCACCTTCGCCGAGTACACCGGCGAGGTCGCGGGCGACGACGACCTGTTCTACATGGACGACGACCAGGCGCTGGAGCGGCTGCGCGAGCTGGCCGCCGTCGAGGCCGGCTGATGGACAACTACGCGCGCAGGCTCGGCTACGTCCGGGGCCGCTACGGGCTGAGCATGCTGGAGACGGTCGAGCGGGTCCAGGCCGCCTTCCGTGACGGCACCGCCGACGCCCTGCTCACCCCCGCCCAGCGCGGGCGCGTCAGGCGCAAGCGCGGCGGGCCGCACGTGAACGAGCACCCGCCCGCGCGCAAAGGCCCGCCCGTGCTGTTCATCGACGAGGCGCGGAAGATGCGCCCCGTCGTCATCGACGGCACCCGGGTCAGCGACCTGGTGCGCCTGGTGCGCGAGTGAAGGGCGGCAAGGCGTACCGGGACGCCGCCGCCCTGGTCGACCCCGGGCGGCTGTACACCCCGGCCGAGGCGATGGACCTGGCCAGGGCGACCGCCGTGACCCGGTTCGACGGGGCGGTGGAGGTCGCCGTCCGGCTCGGCGTCGACCCTCGCAAGCAGGACCAGATGGTCCGGGGCTCCGCCGTCCTGCCGCACGGCACCGGCAGGGCGGCCCGGGTGATCGTCTTCGCCGCCGGGGAGCAGGCGCGGGCCGCGCTGGCGGCCGGCGCCGACCACGCCGGCGCCGGCGAGCTGATCGAGCGCGTCCTGGGCGGCTGGCTCGGCTTTGACGCCGTCGTCGCCACGCCGGGCCTGATGGGCGCGGTCGGGCGGCTCGGCCGGGTGCTCGGGCCGCGCGGCCTGATGCCGTCGCCCAAGGCGGGCACCGTCACGGCGGACCCGGCGGCGGCGGTCGCCGCGATCAAGGGCGGCCGGATCGCGCTGCGGGCCGACCGGCACGGGAGCCTGGGCTTCGCCGTCGGCCGGGCCTCCTTCAGCGCGGCGGCGCTGCTGGAGAACTACGCGGCGGCGATGAGCGAGGTGGCGCGGCTGCGCCCCGCCGCCGCCAGGGGGCGCTACCTGCGGAAGGTCACCATCGCCACCACGATGGGGCCGGGCATCGGCGTCCTGGAGCAGGCGTGAGCTGGCCCGTGACGACCGTCATCTGCGTGTGCGCCGTGTGCGGCACGGTCTTCCTGCTCGGCGTGATGGCCCTGTCGGCCTACGAGAAGCGGACGATCGCGGAGACGCGGCGGGCGGCGGGGCGGGCGGCGAGGCGGGCGGCCCGCGCCGGGCTCGGCCCCCACCCCGAGCAGGTCGCCGCCCGCGAGGCGGCGGCCGGCGGCGGCCCGGCGGCGGGCTGACAGAGACCTCGCCCATAATGAGGGCGCGGAGGGAAAACGAGAGGAAGACAGAACATGGAGAACGACAGGAGCTTCGCGAACGGGAACGGCGCGTCCAACTTCCAGGGGCCGGACGCGGTGCAGCGCGACTGGGAGCAGCGGCTGGTCACCGAGAACCGTGAGCACTGGTGGCTGCGCGTATGACGGCGTTCAGCGGCCCCGACCCGCTGCCCGGCACCGAGTTCTGCGCGGTCTGCGCGATCACCGCGAAGACCGAGGCGGTGGAGGCGGGCCTGCCGGCCCCCCTGGACCTGCCGCAGACCGGGGTGACGACGCTGCCGCACCCTATGTTCGGCGGCATCCCGGTGAAGACCTGCTGGGAGCACGCGCCGGTCGGCAAGGCCGCCAGCCCCCTGGCGCTGCCCTCGCCCGGCGCGATTACGCCGCGCGGCCACGGCCTGGCGGGCTAATGTGGCAGGACGCACCACCCGACAGAGCAGGAGTTCGCGATGAGCGAGAACGTGAAGGCCACCGACGTGGAGCAGGCCGTGCAGCAGTGGCTCGCCAGGCACCCCGAGACCACGCCGCAGGCGAAGACCGAGCTGGAGAGCGCAGTCCGGAACCTGCCCAAGTCGTGACCGACGACAAGACGGACGCCCCGGCGCCGTCCGGCGCCGGGGAGCCGGAACCACTGAAGACCGAGCTGCCCGAGCAGGCGGCCGGCGCGCACGTGCGGCTGGGCGACGCGGTCGCCGTCGTCGGCAACTTCTTCGCCCGGCACCCCGAGCTGGACCGGAACCTGCTGCCCGACCTGACCGGCGCGCTGTCGGTGCTGGAGCGGCTAACCTGATGAGCGCCGATCGACCAAGGGAGAAATGACCATGGAGAACAGCCAGCTTGAGTGGTTCAAGAGCAGCCTGTCGGCGGCGGGCAACTGCGTCGAGGCCGCGCCGCTGCCCGACGGCGGCATGGCCGTCCGCAACAGCCGCGAGCCGCACCGGATGATCCGCTTCACCGCCGGCGAGTGGGACGCGTTCGTCGGCGGCGCGAAGAACGGCGAGTTCGACCGCCCCGCCGGGTAGCGCTACCGCCTGACCAGCAGCACGATCACGACGATGATGATGATCACTAGCAGAATCCCTCCGCCTATGTACATAGGCGCCACCTCCTGCCCGTTACCATCAGTATGCGCCCCGCCCCATGGCAGCGCCGACGCACCGTTCCCAGCCTGCCCCCCTGACGAGCCGCGCCCTTCCAGGCCGACGCACCAGCACCAGCCCACCCTGACAAACCGCACCAGACCGTTACTGGCCACGCCGACCTACCAGACCGTTACAGTCCTCGCCCGACGCGCCCGGCCCACCCACGCGCGCAGTGACGAACCGAGCCAGTCCTGGTCAGTTCTGCCGCCTGGGCGGCGGCCCGGCGTACTGCGGCAGCTGCACGCCCGGCGAGCTGTTCGCGGTGCCGTTGCCGAAGCCGGGGACGCCGTGCGCGGTGTTCGGCTGCTCCGGCGGCGGCATCGCCGGGTCGCCGGCCGCCCACAGCCGGGCCAGCCCGCCCGCGACCAGGCCGGCGCTGTCGGCGTACCGCGCCCAGAACGGCTGGCCGGGCGAGACGTTGGGGATGCGGCCCGACCACAGCGACTGGTACAGCTCGGCCAGCGCCACCATGGCGGTGGGGGTCGACGGGTTGGGCGTGTAGGGCGTTGTCATGCGGCGCTCCCTCAGCAGCGGTAACCTTCATTCGACCACGACGGACAAGGGAGATGGTGCACGGTGGACGAGACCATGCGCGGGATAGCGACGGCGGCCGGGCTCGGCTCGGCGGCACTCGAATACATAGCCGAAAGCCCTGAGCTGACGCGCCAGTTCATGCGCTGGTGCGAGCGCAAGCTGCCGCCCGGCCCGCAGCCCGCCACCAGCGCCCAGTTCGAGGCGGCGCTGAGCGCGGCGGCCCTGGTGTGCTCCGGGCTGCACGGCGCGTTCAAGGACGCGGCGTGAGCGGGCCGCCGCCCTACAGCCCGGTGAACGACCTGGCCGAGCTGTGCGCGGTCGCGGTGCACCGGCTGACCGCCAGCGCCGGGGACGCGCTGCGGATGCGGGCCGTGCTGCTCCGGCTGCGCGACGGGCTGGACATCGGCCTGGAGGACTCCCGCGACCCGGCGCGGTGGCGGGAGGCGATCGACCGCCGGCTGCGGGAGGCGATCGCCGAGCTGCGGGCCGAGAACGAGCGGCTGCGCGCCGAGCTGGACGCGCACCGCAAGCAGGACGGCGACGTGCGGATCGTGCCCGGCGGCCGGGCGATGCTGGAGCGGGTGCTGGCGCAGCCGTCATCCTGGCAGCCGAAGGAAGGCGAGGTCGTGCGGGCGGCGGCCGACGGCACACAGGTGACATGGCGGGGCGGGATGTGGGTGCTGGAATGACCGAGCGCACCGAGGCCGAGAAGCTGCGGTCGGCCGAGATCACCCTGGCGACGATCCGCGAGCACGCCGAGCGGGCGACATCGCTGCC
>CAZOWW010000010.1:2722-14240 GCA_964583765.1 uncultured Kineosporiaceae bacterium | reverse complement strand
CCGAGATCACCCTGGCGACGATCCGCGAGCACGCCGAGCGGGCGACATCGCTGCCCGCTGACGTGTTCCGCAACGACCATGCGCGCGGCTACGAGCGCGCGATGCGCGGCGTGCTGGCGATCATCGACGCCCGGTGGGAGCCGGAGGACGCGCCGGTTATCCTGCCGGAATAGACCCTTGACATGATCTGTTAACCTGTATCTAGATAGCAGTTACACCAACAGGGAGACAGACATGAGTGACGAAACGGCTCCGGTCTACCCGGAGCCGGGCAGTGACATCCCGCCGGAGATGACCGGCGGCATGCCGGGCTTCGTGGTCGGCGAGTGCACGCACCGGGTCGCCAAGAGCGAGTGGCGGGCCGGGGTCCGCAACTGCGAAAGGTGCGGTGGCTGACATGAGCGAGATGCAGGAGCTGGACCCGCTGAACCCGCTGAGGACCGGCGCGGTCACCTGGACGGTCCAGGTCGACCGGCACGGCTGGTTCTACGCCGACGCGCCCGGCTTCACCCAGATCAGCGGCGACTCGCTCGCCAAGGTCGAGGCGCAGTGCAAGGTGAAGGCCAGCCAGGCGCGGATCAAGGTGTCGGTGCCGTACGTCCGGTTCGCCATGCTGACCGGCGGCGACTACCGCGCAGTGCACGGCGAGGCGACCGGCATCCACGCCGGCAACGGCAGGGTGCTCACCCGCGAGGACGGCAAGCCCGGCGAGCCGCTGTCCGGGTACGGCAGCGACGGCGCCTACCCGCCGATGGACGCGGCCGACGAGGCGCGCGTCGTGGAGATCCGCAACCAGGAGCTGGCCCTGGCCGCCGAGAAGAAGGGCATCCTCGCCAAGTACAAGTGGGGCGCGGGCCGCTACGACGGCATCAAGGAAACCGTCCAGAAGGCGGTCGACGAGGCCGCCGCCGCGCTGGGCCAGGACAAGGGAGAAGGATCATGAGCACCTGCTACGCCCTCTGGGTGAACCGCAACGGGCAGCACCTGTGGGACGGGCCGTTCGACGGCAACAAGGCCGCGCAGGCGCGTCTCAGCCAGATCCTCGACAAGTCCGGCGGCTCGCTGGTCACGACGACGCTGGCGGGGTACCGGCCGTCCGAGATTCGCACGGCGGGGCCGCTGCTCAAGGGAGAAGGATCATGAGCAAGATCAGGCGGTACTCGCATAGCGTCGAGGTCACCGTCAACCTGGGCGCGGTCATCATGATCGCGCTGGTCGTCTGGCTGTGCGTCGCCCTGGCAGGCTGCGGGGGCGGGACGGCCACGGCCGCCGCGCCCGCCCGGCCCGCGCAGTGCGCGGCGCTGCTCGCGCAGCTGAAGTCGTACGACAAGCAGATGGTTATCAGCCAGAAGAACGGCGACGTGATCAGCGGGGTGAGCGAGACGACGATCATGGAGCAGGAGCTACGCCAGGACGCCGCCGCCCCTGGCGTGCCGCAGCGCCTGAAGAACGCCGAGGACGGCGTGGCCGCTGGCCTGGCGTACACCAGCGTCATGCAGCTCAACACCTCGCTGGAGCAGGTCAAGGCGGTGTGCGGTGACTGACGAGCGGGTGTTCCGCGACAAGGACGGCGACCTGTGGGCGCAGGTGCAGCAGACCCCGAACGGCCAGCGCTGGCTGGTCAGCCTCGACCGCAAGATCCTGGAGCGGGTCGCCGACAAGTTTGGCTCGTACGACGCGGCCGAGATCGAGTTCAACTACGGCCCGCTGGCCGAGCTGGCCCCGCCGGCCGCCGGCACCGACCGCGCAGCGGAGGCCGACGAGCCGGAAGGGCGGCGGCGGCGGCGCTACCCGGCGCAGGACGTGCCCCTGCCGGAGTAGCCCCGGCCGCGCCAATCGAGACGGGGCCGCTCAGGGGAATACCCTGGGCGGTCCTGCTGTTTACACTATTGAAGGCGTAAGGAAGACAAGGGAGACAGGCCATGAACGTATGGAAGATGGACGTCGACCCGACCGGGCAGCGCGCCACGCGCCTGGCGGGGCTTCCCGCAGGCTTCAGCACCGGCACGAGCGGCGGCGACCGGTACGCGGACGCGGTGGTCAGGGAGATCCTGACCATCCGGGCGACGCGGGAGGATACCCGCGAAAACGCGAGCTACGTCAGCGGTCTGGAGCGGGCGCTGGCCCTGTACATGGGCAGCGACGAGGCGCGGCAGTACCTGAGCGCCAACGGAATAGCGATTTGAGGGAGGCGGACGATGAGCGGTGACCTGTACCTGTACGCCGACGAGCTGCGCGACTACCTGACAGACGCACTGGACGCGGCCGACCGCGTGTACGAGCTGGCGCTGGAGAAGCGCGGGCCGCTGACCGACGCCGAGAAGAACGAGGCGCGCAAGGCGGCGCGCGACGCGAAACGCGCTATCGCGGACGCGGTCACGGCAGCCCAGGCCGTCGTGGACGCCACTGATTTCTAAGTAGCACCCAATGAGAAACGCCCCCGCGATTACGCGGGGGCGTTCTGCATTTCCGGGCAAGAGCGCGCGGAAACGAGACCTTCCTGTTACGCTCCTGATTTCACAAGGCCGAGACGCAGGCTGGCTCCTGGCAAAGCACCCTGACGACGGCGCGGACCCGATTCAAGGATATCAATGCTGAATGGCGTCGGTAACCGCATTCTCGCTGGCCTCACCCGCTTTACCTCGCCAAGATCGCTCGCCGCCATCGCGCTCGCCCCCGCGCTGATGGCCGCCGGGCACTACACCGTGCACCGGGGCGACACCCTCTCCTCCATCGCCGCCCGGTACTGCGGGAACGCCGGCGACTACCGCGCCCTGGCCGCCGCCAGCGGCATCGGCGACCCGGACTCGATCTACGCCGGGGAGCGGGTGACGCTGAGCTGCCGCCACGCCGCCGCCGCGCCGCGCGCCGGCGTGCAGACGGTCAGCTACTCGCGGGTGTCGTCCGGCGGCGTCGCCGGGTGCATCATCAGCCGCGAGTCCGGCGGCAACCCGCGCGCCGTCAACCCCTACAGCGGGGCGGGCGGGCTGTTCCAGTTCCTGCCCAGCACCTGGCGCTCGCTCGGCTTCGGCGGGCTGCCCGAGGACGCGTCCCCGGCCACCCAGTGGGCGGCGTTCGACAAGGAGGTGGCGCTGAGCGGCTACTCAGCGTGGGCACCGTACGACGGATGCTAGCTAAAAGTCACCAAAAGGGAGAAAGATCATGAGCATCACCCTGGACCAGACGATCGCCAGCGGCCTGTTCGCGCTGGCCATCTTCACCGCGTGGATCACGGTCGCGTGGCTGACGGAGCGGCGGCGCGGCCGGGCCGAGCCGCAGCTGTGGCAGACGGAGCTGATCGGCGGCCGGCTGCCGGAGTGGGACGGCCAGACCTGGGACTGGCCGGAGGGCCGCCTGGGCGAGTACTTCTTCGGCGACGAGTACGCTTACGCCGGACAAGCCGAAACACGCCTTCCCTTCCCCGGCCCCGCAGACGGACCGTCCCCGAACCCCTCGTACGCCGACGAGCCTCGCCTTCCCTTCCCGACGCCGGGCGACGGCGACGACGAGACGGACCGGTACATCCAGGCGATGCGCGACTGGGCCGACGCTTTCATAACGGCCATGTCACAGCCTGCGCTCGCCCCGGCCGCCGCCCGCGCCGGCTGGTAGCGTGCCACCGGTACGGCAAACGGAACACAGACAAGGAAGGCAGACCATGCTCAAGAAGACGATTCTCGCGGGGGCCGCAGCGGCGGCGCTCGCGCTCGGCGGGGCCAGCCTCGCCGCCAGCGCCGACGCGGCGCAAGTCGCGGCGCACTACTCCCAGTTCCTGGCGGGCTACGCGCTCCAGGGCAACGGGGTCAACGGGTACAACGACGTGCGGGGCACCGTCACCGTCCCGGCCGGCACCGAGGTGACCGGCGTCGCGGGCACCACCCCGGACGCCATCGCCGTCGGGATCGCGCTCGGCGCGAACGTCAGCACGGGCGGGCACACGTTCGGGCTCGGCCTGGTCTGGGACGACAACAGGACCACGTACGCGCCGACCGGCGCGGACTACCTGCCCACGTCGGACTTCACCCCGTCCACCTGCGCCGCCGACCAGTGGACGGTGGAGTACGGGCGCATCGACAACGGGACCGGCCCTGCCCCCGTCCCCACCGCCGACCTGGTCCCGCTGATCGACTTCGGTTCCGACCAGTGCGTCGATGCCGGCGACTCCTACTACCTGGAGATGTATGAGTCGACCGGGCACGCCAACCTCGCGTTCATCGCCGGGCCGACCGAGTCCGACAACGACGAGCTGGCCGACCTGACCGGCGTGCACGGCGGGTTCAAGGACCCTGGCGTCGGTATCACCACCACCAGCGGCCCTGACGCGGCGACGCTGAACGCCAGCGACATCCTCGCCTCCTACACCCGCGTGGGTATCGACGAACTGCTCGGCGGCGGCACGCACGCGCCGACCAAGCGCCTCACGTTCGACGCGCCGAACTACGGGGAGTACACCGGCACCACGACCAGCAGCGGGACGCTGGGCGGCGGCAACGTGATCACGCTCCAGCCGTCCTCGTTCGGCGTCGGCTCGGCGTTTGACGTGGCGGTCGGCTCCCTCCCGTAACAAGGCGGGGGTCAGCGCCCCCGGTCACCGCCGGCTCCGAATCCGGCGGCCGGGGCGCACCGCGCCCGTTCCGCCCCGGCCAGCGGCCCCTCAGGGGTGCGGGGCGCGGCGAGGGGCGAGGGCGCGAAGGAAGGGGGCGGCGCTAAGGGAGCGCCGCCCCCTTCATGTGCGCCGCGCGCGAGCGCTCGGACATACTGGGGGCTGTGATGGTGACGTCGTGGGTGAGCAAGCGGGCGCGGCACGTCCCGCACACCCACGAGCACGTCTCCGGCCAGCGCCGGCTGTCACTGTGGATCACGGTGTTCGCCGGGGTCAGGACCGGCCTGTGGCTGCTGTGCATGCTGGTGATCACCGCCCACTGGCTGGGCGCGGGCGGGCCGTTCATCCACGGGTTCATCGACGTCAGCTCGACCGTGCTGTTCGTGACGTTCATCAGCTTCTACTGTAACGCCAGCACGGACGCCGCCAACCTGACCGCCGGCCTGGCCGCGCTGTTCAGCTCCGACGCCCACAGCGCGACGATCGGGATGCGGGAGGATCTGGGCGTGGACCTGACCCAGATCGAGAACGACATATCGCGGCTGGCGGACCTGGAGCCGGGGCCGGAGGCGGCGCGGCTGGCGGCGCAGATCCGGGGCCGGCTGCGCGCGGACAAGACGGGAGCACGCTCATGACGTCCACGTACGGGCACGGGCGCGCGTGCAAGGAGACCACCGCGCAGGGCACCCAGTGCCGCAACGACGAGATCGAGGGCCTGGAGTACTGCCTGCTGCACATGCCCGACGAGTACCTGGAAGAGGCCGAGGACGTCACGGGCATGTACCGCTGCCGTGGCCTGGAAGGCCGGGGCACCTGCCGCAACTACGCGGTGGCGGGGTCGGACCCGCCGCGCTGCACCAAGCACGGCATGGGGCCGGGCGGGATGCCCAGCCACGCCGTCACGCTGCGCGCCGTCGAGGGCAGGATGTCCGAGCGGCTGGCGGGGATCATGTCCGACGGCGGCGAGAAGCTGCTGCGGCCCGACCCGGTCGCCGACCCGCTCTCGGAGCTGATGGACCTGGCGGCTGAGGTGAAGGCGGTCAAGGAGCTGCTGCGCGCGAAGGTCGCGCCGATGTTCGCCAACGACCAGCTGCGGTACGCCCACAGCAAGGCGGGCGAGCAGCTGCGGATGGAGGTGCTGCTGTACGAGCGCGGCCTCGACCGGCTGGCCCGGCTGCTGCTGGACATCTCCAAGCTGAACATCGCCGAGCGGCTGGTCGGCATCCAGAAGCAGACCGCCGACATGATCGAGCGGGCGATCGACGCGGCGCTGGAGGAGTCCGGCGTAGGGTTCGAGGGCAAGCAGGTCGCGCGGGAAGCCGTGCGGCGGCATCTGAAGATCGTGGCGTAGGGAGACGGGCATGCGGCGGTTCGAGGTGTACAGGCCATCCCCGCCTGCCGAGTACATCGAGCAGGGGGCGGCCAATGCGCCTGACGACGTCCAGTTCGAGGGCGTGGTCTTCACTGACGGCACGGTGGCCGTCCGGTGGCTCACCGAGTACCGGTCGCACTCAGTGTGGTCTTCCCTGGCCGACCTGGAGCGGATTCACGGCCACCCGGAGTACGGAACCGTGTGGCGATGGCTTGACGGAGAGGGAGACTGAAATGACACTGTGGATCAGCCGGGACGGCCAGAACGTGACCATCCACGGCAACGTCAGCCTGCGGGCGGACGTGCGAGACAGCCGGGTGCAGGAGTGGGCCGTCACCGAGCACGCCGCGCACATGAGGCACTTCTGGTCGCAGCTCGGCCGGGAGATCGAGGCGGCCGAGGCCGAGGCGGCGCCCGTGGAGCAGGAAACCGTGGACGCCGGGCCAGGGCCGAGCAGGATCTGATTGCCGTACGCCGCCTCCGACGCGGGCGCGCTCGGGCTGCTGGACGCCCGGCTGCGGACGGCGCCCGACGACCCGCGCGTCCGCTGGCGGGCGCAGGCCCGCCCTGACCAGCTGCTGCCGCCGCTCGACGACACCTGGCGGGTGCTGTACTGGCAGGGCGGGCGCGGTTGCATCGCGCCCTGGACGCGGATCTGGCTGCCGCTGGAAGGCAGGCACGAGCGCGTCGACACCCTGGCGGAACGTGGGGTGCCCGTCACGGTGCTGACCCGCAGCGGGCCGGCGCTGACGGACGGCGCTCCGTTCGCCAAGGGCACCGCCGCGCTGTTCGAGGTGCTGACCGAGAACGGGCGCTGCATCACTGTGACGGCGGAGCACCGGTTCCTGACGCCGCGAGGATGGCGGCGACTCGCTGACGTGCGCGAAGGACAGATTCTTGCCGCAGGTGCTCCCGTACCTCCGCAGGCACATTCCGGTTGCCCGTCATGTTGTCCCGCAGGTGGTCGGCGTTCGACGCGAACACCTGGAGATTCCCAGGATCGTTGTCCGACTTGTCACCGTTCCTGTGATCCACGACCTCAGACGGCAGCAGGTACCGGCCTAGCTCGCGCTCCATCACCAGGCGATGCTGGCGAACGTACCCCGTGGCCGTGGCCTGCGGGTGCCCTGGCGTTCTCACCAGGATGTAGCCGTCCTCGTCGACCGTGTACCCGCCCTGCCAGAAGTAGTTCCGCTCCGGCCGGGCTTTCGACGGCAGGCGCGGTATCGCGAGAAGCTTCATTCTCCGGCGCACCGTCTCCGCGCTCACGCCCATCGAGTCCGCTATCTCCTGGCAGCTCATCGGGATCGCGGCCAGCGTCCGCAGGATTCCCTCGTCGACAGGAATCGTCGGACGGCGGGTCCTGGCCAGGTGCTCCGGAGACAGCTTCCGTCCCCGGTTCGCCGCGCCGATCTTGTCTTTCTGCTCTTGCGTCATCCGGTGACCTTTGCGCGGCATCTCCGGACTATATCACAGAGTGGACGCGGATACGGACGATACTACCTGCGGGAACAGGCATATTCTACGACCTGACGGTACCGGGTGCGGAGCATTACCTGGCTGAGGGAATCTGGAACCACAACAGCGGCAAGACCCGCTCCGGCGCGCAGGCGCTGGTGGAGATCATCCTGGCCGACGCCGCCGGGGACGGCCAGTACGGCATCGTCGCCCCCACCTACCGCGACGCCTGGACCGTCTGCGTCGAGGGCGAGTCCGGGCTGCTGGCCGCGCTCGGCACCACGCCTGGCGAGGTCAAGCAGGGCACGTCCAAGACGGTGCTGTACGCGCACCGGTCCTACGGCGAGATCGGGCTGCGGAACGGCCACACCATCTTCATCGACAGCGCCGACGACGGCGCGCTGCGGGTGCAGGGCAAGAACCTGAGCGCCTGCTGGTGCTCGGAGATCGGGCTGTGGGAGAAGTGGGACACCGCCTGGAACGAGTCGATCCGCTACGCCGTCCGCAAGGGCGTGTCGGTGGTGCTGGCCGACGGCACCCCCAAGGCCAGCCGCCCCGCCAGGGCGCTGGTGCGCTCGCTGATCCGGAACGAGCCGGAGCACGGCGGGGTGATCGTGCGGCGGCTGCGGACCATCGACAACGTCGCCAACCTGTCCCGGTCGTTCTACCGCGCGGTGGTGGGCGCGTCCAAGGGCACCCGGCTGGAGCGCCAGGAGCTTGAGGGCGAGCTGCTGGACGACGTCCCCAACGCCCTCTGGCTGCGCGACCAGCTGGAAGCCATCCAGGTGCCCGCCGTGGGCGGCGAGGGCGGCATCCCGTTCCTGCACCGGGCCGTCATCGGGGTGGACCCGTCCGATGGCAACGAGACGTCCGACGAGCAGGCGTACACGATCGCCGGGCTGGGCGGCGACCTGCTCGACACGCTCTACGTCGCCAAGAACTGGGGCGGCCAGGAGGCCCCGGCCTCGTTCGCCCGCCGGGTGATCCTGGAGGCGGTCGCCTGGCACGCCAGGATCGTGGTGGAGAAGAACCACGGCGGCGAGTGGCTGCGCAGCACCTTCCGCCAGGTGATGAAGGAGCTGGTCCAGTCGGGCCGGGTGCCCGCCGACCACCAGCCGCCGGTCGTGCTGATCTGGGCGAGCCTGGCCAAGCGGGTTCGCGCCGAGCCGGTGTCGGCGCTGTACGAGCGCGGCGTGGTCCGGCACTGCAAGATGATCGAGCCGGACAGCGAGGGCCGTCCGTACCCGGTGGCGATGGTGGAGCTGGAAGACCAGATGTGCATCGCGGCCGGCGAGCTGGTCACCACGGCGCGCGGTGACGTCCCGGTCGAGCAGGTGCGCGCAGGCGACTACGCGCTTACCCGCGCAGGCTGGCGGCGGGTCTACCGCGCCGGGCTGACCGGGATCAAGGACACAGTGGCGATCGAGACGGGAAACGGCTCAGTTATCTGTACACGCGATCATCCCGTATACGTATCCGGATCAGGTTTCATCAGGGCAGATGAAGTCCAGACCGGGAGTACTCTGATCTCATGCCTCGTACCCCCGTCAACCCCTTTGTCGAGTACAAGGGCGAGAAGTACTACCGGGACAAGCGGGATGGCTACTACAAGACCAGCCGGACGCGGGGCAGGCTTCTGCTCCACCGGACGATCTGGGAAGACGAGCACGAGCAGGCCGTCCCGCCCGGCTGGCATGTGCACCACATCGATCACGACCGGGGGAACAACGCCGGGGCCAATCTGGTCGCCCTTCCGGCCGGAGACCATCACCGCAGGCACATCAACGAGGACGGCCCGCGCGGCGCGTTCGCTGACCCGTTCGGGGTCCGCAGCGCCAAGCGGAAAGATGAGTGGCGACAGCGGAAGCCGCGCAAGTACACCTGTGCTGAGTGCGGGAGCGAGTACAAGTCCAGATCGAACAAGCCCACGTTCTACTGCTCTCGCAAGTGCTGCGACCGGGCTATGCACCGCCGTCGTGCGGAGCGTGCGCGCGAGCGGCGCGCGGCCGGTCTATGACCTGTCCGTCGAGGGGCAGCCGGAGTTCTTCGCGGGCGGCCTGCTTGTGCACAACTGCACGTTCACCGCTGCTTTCGGGGAGCGCTCCCCTGACCGGCTGGACAGCCTGGTCTGGGCGTGCACCCCGTTCCTGAACAGCTCGTTCGCGGTGCCAGGGCCGGCCGGGCGGCGCGACTGGGCGGCGAAGGCGGAGATGGGCGAGTTCGCGCCGGACGGGCCGGCGCTGGGCGAGAGCGCCCGGAAGAAGATCGCCAGCCTGCACGGCGGGCTGATGTCCGACGCCGCCGACAACTGGAGCCTGGAGGACTTCGCGCCGTCCGACGACCGCGAGCCGGAGAGGATCGCCGGGCCGCGCGGTTCGGTGCACCTTTGGCGGTAGGCTGTCGGTACAGGAAGACGAAGCGGACAAGGGAGACTCGGCATCCTCATCTGACAAGCCTGCCCAATACAGCCCTTGGCGACGTACCACCACTCTCATCACCCGCCCCGTTCCCACCTTTCCACCCCGTTCCCGACTTTCCACCCCAACCCCAGCCGTACCAACCGAAAGAGGGAGATAGACCATGACCCGTATCAGCCAGCTGATCGCGATCGTCGGCGGCGTGACGGCCGAGGCCGACGCCAAGGTGGCGGAGCTGCGCGCCCTGGCGGCCAACGAGTCGCTGCTGTCCGGCCTGGAGCAGACGTACCGGCCGCTCGCCGAGGACGGCGTCCGGCTGCCCGCCAAGTCGCAGAAGGTGCGGCTGTCGGAGGACACGGTGCTGGCCGCGCTCCAGCAGGTGCTCACCCGCAAGTGGGACACCGGCCGCACGCTCGACCAGGCGAACAGCCGGGCCCGCGCTGACGTGAGCGTAAGCGACGGGGTGCTCCTCCCGGCCGTCCCGGTCGGCCACCTGCTGTACCTGGAGCGGGAGCTGGGCACGCTGCACGCCGTGGTGTCCGGCATGCCGACGCTCGACCAGACGAAGGACTGGACGACCGACGGCGTCGAGCCGGGCCTGCACAAGTCGGCCCCGGTGGAGACCACCAGCACCGACAAGGTGCCCTACAACTGGCACCGGGGTAACGGCGCCCCCGGCATCCAGGAGCAGGTTGACATACTCACCCGTGACGAGGTGGTCGGGTACTGGACGAAGGTCACGTTCTCCGGCGCGCTGCACCCCAAGCGCAAGGCGACGCTGCTCGACCGGATCAGCGACCTGCGGAACGCGGTGAAGATGGCGCGGGAGGAGGCCAACGCCCGGGAGGCGGAGGATGTTCGCGAGGGGCGAACGATCTTCGAGTGGCTTCTGCGCGATTAGTCGTGTAAAGTGGCTGGTGTTAGGCCCAGAGTCAGCATCAGCCCACTGCATCGGCTTGAGCGTCAGCATCGCGGCCTACAGACTCAGCGTCAGCGCCCTGAACGGACGCGGGCAGTTATGGCGGAAACCGGGGTTCGAGTCCCTGAGGGACCTCTCGCGGTCCTTTCGACCAGTGGCCAGGTCGCCGCCCGCTCACACGAGCTGCCGTGATCCATCACTCAGAGGGCACAACCGACAAGTAGCGCAGTGGTAGCGCATCACACTTCTAATGTGAGAGTCGCGGGTTCAAATCCCGCCTCGTCATCGCCCCCCTGGCCGGGGAACGGCCAGGGGGGCACCTCTATGCACAGACCAGGGAGAAGGATCATGACTGCATACAGCACGAGGCACACGCACGTCCGTAATGTCCGTGGACCGGCGAGCGCGCAGACCTGCGTCACCTGCCGCGATCGGGGCGAGCCGAGGCCGGCGCGGGACTGGGCGTGCATCCACGGACACGACGGTGAAGATCCGTTCGATTACGTGGCGTTGTGCAAACGTTGCCACATCAGCTACGACAAGAGCGGTCATTACGTGCCGCACAGCGAGGCGACCAAACAGCTACTGAGAGAGAAGAACACGGGGATACCAGCACACCCCGGAGGCAGTCGAGAAGATCCGCGCGGCGAGCACGGGGCGTACGCTGTCCGCAGAAGCCAAGGCCAAGGTCAGCGCCGCGCACAAGGGGCAGGTGGTCTCCGCAGAGCAGCGCGAGCAGATCAGCCGGA
>CAZOWW010000010.1:0-2622 GCA_964583765.1 uncultured Kineosporiaceae bacterium | reverse complement strand
GCCGCGCACAAGGGGCAGGTGGTCTCCGCAGAGCAGCGCGAGCAGATCAGCCGGACGTTGCGAGGAAACGTCAATGCAAGCGGGAAGCGCAGTGAGCAGGCCCTGGAGAACATCAGGCGCGGCCAACGCGAGCGCCGGGCTAGAGAGCGGGGGTGATGCCAAGCTATGCCAACAGGCCCAGGATTCAAGCTCAAAGGTGGCGGCCAGGTTGTCGAGCTGCCCGACCTAGCGCCGAAGGGTAGTGAGACTTTCGGTGGACGTCGTGCCTTGATGGGAGCAGAGATCGGAACCCAGTTCGATTGGGGACAACGCCTCTTCGCATATTATTGACGGAGACGGAGATGTGTTCGATTACGGCCAGTGGACGAGCCGGGACATGAAGACCATGTTCGCGCGCAACGGGCTGTGCGCGGCCATCGCCGCCGCCCTCACCCTGCCGGTACGCGGCGCCCCCATCAAGATCGACCCGGCGAAGGGCGACACCGGGGAGGCCGAGTTCATCGAGTCGGTGCTGCTGTCCCCCGACGAGGACGGCGGGATGCGGACGCCGATCACCGAGCTGATCGGGCAGATCACCAGCGCGCAGATCTACCGCCGGGCGTTTTTCGAGAAGGTCTACAAGATCCGCGACGCGGACGAGAAGATCATCTACGACAAGATCGCCTACCGGCCGCCCGCCACCTGCCAGGCGCGGTTCAACGACCGCACCAGCGAGCCGAACGGCTTCAGGCAGCAGGTCTGGCTGTTCGGCGGCAACCTGATGCTGGCCAAGAACCAGAAGGTGCCCGGCTACGTTGACGTGCCCCGGATGCGCAGCTACATCTACACGCACGGCAAGTGGCAGGAGCCGCTGACCGGCGTGTCGGAGATGGAAGTCTCCTACTGGTGCCACCAGACCCAGATGAAGCTGCTGTACCTCTGGTACCACTTCCTGGAGAACCAGGCGCTGCCCCGCACGGTGGTCTACGGCGAGGACCAGCCGGAGGCCAACCAGCGCGCCGACGACATCGCGGCGCTCAAGTCGAGCGGCGTGGTGGGCCTCACCCGCCCGGCCGACGGGTCCAAGGCGTTCGAGACGATCGAGTCCGGCGGCAACGCGGGCGAGTTCTTCGCCGGCGCGATGACGTTCCTGGAGAACTGGATGACCAGCTCCGTGCTGGCCGGTTTCCTCCAGCTGACCGGCGCGGTCGCCAAGGGCCGCAGCGGCGGCGGCTCCAGCAGCAGCGGCGGGTCCAACGCCATGTCGCAGGACCAGTCGTCCTACTACCTGAAGTCGCGGACGGGCATCGCCACCGAGATGGCCGACTCCATCTCGCACGACATCGTCCGGCCGCTGATCGTGCTCAACTTCGGCAGCCGGGCGGCGTTCCCCAAGTTCACGTTCGGCCAGATCCAGGACGAGTCGTCCCAGGCTCTGCTCACACTGTTCGGGCAGATCGTCGCCGCCCCGGCCATGAACATCCCCATCCCGGTGTTCGACCTGATCACCGAGCGGATGGCGGGCATCCTCGGCCTCGACCCGGACGCGGTGAAGACCGCCCTGGTCAGCACCGCCAACCAGCGGGCGGACCAGCTGGCGGGCAACCCGCCCCCCGGCATGCCGCCGGAGGCGGCCGGGCAGCTGGGCGCGCTCCAGGGCCTGGCCAGCGCCGCGCACGGCATCGCGACCCAGGCCGCGCCCGGCGGCGTGAAGCCGCCCCCGCCCCCCGGGGCCGTGGCGCGCAACCCGGTGAAAGGCCCGCTGACCAAGCCGCCGCCGATGGTCCCGCCGCCCGGCAAGATGGCGTGACCCCCGTGCCGTGACCCCCCTGGCCCGTGCCATGATGTGGATCTTTACCCACACTCTTGGCACGGCAAGGAGCGCTGGTGAACCCTGCCTGGGTCACCGCCCTGATCGCGCTGGTGACGCTGCTCGGCGCGCTGGCTGCCTGGGGGCTGCGCTGGAGCTGGCGGCTGGCGACGCGCATCGCCCGGTTCCTCGACGACTTCTTCGGCGACCCCGGCGTGCCCGACGTGCGCCCGGCCCGGCCCGGCGTCATGCAACGGCTGGCGCAGCTGGAGTCGGGCATGCAGGACGTCCACGACCAGGTGCACATGAACAACGGGCACTCGATGAGGGACACTGTTACGCGTACGGAGCATATGGTCGCGCAACTCCAGACCACGGTTGACGGCCTCGCGGGGAAACCGAAGCGCAGTTAGATCATTTGAGAATGCCGGGTGCCTGGTGCGCGCACGCGTGGTCATCGCAGTCTTCCTGGGGCTGGTCATCATCGCCACCGTCGGCAACCTCTGGGCGACGTACCTGCTGAACGAGCACTTCACGCGGCAGCAGCAGCAGACCAGCCAGCAGGTGGACGCCAAGCTGTGCGCCTCGTTCGGGAAGCTGGCCGCGCTGAAGCCGCCCGGCGGCGCGGCGGCCTCCAAGCCGGCCGGGCTGTACGAGCAGCGCCAGCACGACATCCTCGCCGGGCTCGGCGTCGACATCGGGTGCAAGGAGTAGGAGGCCGGTTCTCTGTCCGAGAACCGGCCTCTGAGCTTGGTAGCGGGGGCAGGATTTGAACCTACGACCTCTGGGTTATGAGCCCAGCGAGCTACCGAACTGCTCCACCCCGCGTCGTG
>CAZOWW010000009.1:0-79985 GCA_964583765.1 uncultured Kineosporiaceae bacterium | reverse complement strand
GGCCACGGCACCGACGGGCAGCCAGGCCACCCGTACACCGGCAGCCAGCAGGAAGCGCAGATCGAGCGCGAGTTCCCGGGACCACGGGCGGTCAGCGGCCAGGTCGGCCTCGTAGACGACGTCCGGACCCGAATCGCTCAGGGCGACGGAGGACTCGGACGGCACGTCGTCGAAGTCTAGACGTCCGCCGGGGCGGATCCGTCGAACACGGCGTCGCCGGGCCGAAGGGTGCGTAACACCTGCCCAGCTGGAGGGCTCGCTCCCACGAGGCACAACCGAGTGAGCTCGCTCCCGGGGTGCCGCTCAGTGGGCGGGTACCGCGGTACCGACCGCCTCGATCTGGCGCCAGGCCCGCCAGGCGCTGGCCACCATGTCGTCCACGTCGTGCCGCATGGCCCAGCCCAGGTCCTCGGCCGCGAGCGCCCCCGAGGCGACGATCCGCGCCGGATCCCCCGGACGCCGGTCCCGCAGCGCGGGAGTGAACGGGACGCCGGTGACCCGGCGCACCGCATCGAGGACCTGCAGCACGGACAGCCCGTCGCCGCTGCCCAGGTTGTAGACCGAACGCAGGTCGCGCCCCTGTTCCAGGGCCTCGGCGGCCCGCACGTGGGCGAGGGCAAGGTCGTGCACGTGCACGTAGTCCCGCACGCAGGATCCGTCGGGGGTGTCGTAGTCCGTACCGAACACCTGCGGGGCACGGCCGTCGGTGAGCGCCTTGAGCACCAGGGGGAACAGGTTGTGCGGGCTGCTGTCGTAGAGCTCGGGGTAACCCGAACCGACCACGTTGAAGTAGCGCAGGCTGGTGTGACGCAGTCCGGTCACCCGCGCGACGTCACGGACCAGCCACTCGCCGATCAGCTTGCTCTCGCCGTACGGGGACTCGGGGCAGGTCGGGCTGTCCTCGGTGACCAGGTCGACGTCCGGGGTGCCGTAGCAGGCCGCGCTAGAGGAGAAGACCAGGCTGGGCACGCCGACGGCGACCATGCCGTCGAGCAGCGTCTGCATGCCGGTCACGTTCTGCCGGTACGTGTGCAGGGGACGCTCGACCGAGACCCCGGCGTACTTGAACCCGGCCAGGTGCACGACCCCGTCCACGGGAGCGCCCCCCGGCACGGTGACGAGCGCGTCGGCGACCACCTCCGGATCGGTGACCGATCCGCGGACGAACCGTACGTCCTCGGGAACGAACTCCTGGTGACCGCTGGAGAGGTCGTCCAGTACCGTGACCGCTCGGCCCGACTCCCGCAATCTGCGCACCACATGCGCACCGATGTACCCGGCCCCGCCGGTGACCAGCCAGTTCGTGGCGTCCGTCATGCGATCAGACTAGCGAGGTGCACACTGGAGCCATGCCGCCCACCACGCGTCCCGCCGATGTCGGGGGTGCGGGGGACGGACGATCCGCCGGTGCGGTCGAACCGCCGGCCCCGGGTGCGCCGGAGAACGACCCGGCGACGATCCGACGGCTGCTGCGCACCCCCGGTCGCTGGGCCGTGGTCGGGCTTTCCGCGAATCCGCGACGCACGGCCCACGGGGTCGCCGCGTTCGTGCAGTCGCTCGGACACACGATCGTGCCCGTGCACCCGCGGGCCGAGACCGTGCACGGGGAGCCGGGCTACTCCTCCCTGGCCGAGATCCCCGGGCCCGTGGACGTCGTGGAGGTCTTCGTGCGGAGCGAACTCGCCGGCGCCGTGGTCGACCAGGCGATCGCGATCGGAGCACGGGCCGTCTGGTTGCAACTCGGCGTCATCGACGAGGCCGCCGCGTCCCGGGCCGAGGCCGCGGGACTGGACGTCGTCCGGAACACCTGCCCACGGATCGAGGCCCCTCGCCTCGGCCTGGCCTGAGCCCACGCACCGAGCGTCCCGGGGGAACAGATGAACGCACTCGGCCCACGCCGCAAGCCCGACCCGAACCGTCCGGGCACGGTCTACCGGACACGGCTCCGTTTCGAGCTGGGGCGACGGGACGGGGCCTCCTCCGGCCGAGGCCCCGTGCGGGAACCGGTTCCCGAGGCCGCCACCCCGCCGGAGCATCCGGGCGTGGGCGTACCCGCCTCGACAGACCTCCCCGAGGCCTTCCCGCCTGCTGCCGCGGACCCCGCACCGGCGTATCCCGCGGGGGCGGCCGATCCGACCCAGGTCTACCTCCCTGCCGGCGCCGACCCCACCCAGGCCTACCTCCCCGCCGCCGATCCCACCCGGGCCTATCCGGCGGCAGCCGACCCGACCCGCGTGTACCCCCCGACCGTCCCCGGGGGCCCCGGTCGCGCACCCGCTCCGAGCGGTGGCGGGAGGGGGTACCCGCAGGCGAACGACCGGCATCCTCAGGTTCCGCCCGGCCCCGGAGGGTCCGGACGGTCCGCGCCTCCCGGCCCGGCCGCACCCCGGACGCGTCGCAGGCGTCCACGGCGCCGGACGGTCGTGCTGATGATCGTCGCGGTGCTCGTGCTCGTGCTCGTCGTCTACCCGCTCGCGCTGTTCAACGCCGCCTGGTCGCATCTGGGGCGGGTGGACGCCCTGAGCCGTTCCACCCTGAACGACACCCCGGGGACGAACTACCTCGTGGTCGGCAGCGATTCGCGCACCGACCTCACCGCCGCCGAGCGCAAGGCGCTGCACACCGGCACCGCGGTGGGGCAGCGCACCGACACGATCATGTTGCTGCACGTCCCGTCCGGTTCCGGGCCGACCGTCCTGATGAGCATCCCCCGCGACTCGTACGTGAAGATCCCCGGCCACGGCAAGAGCAAGATCAACGCCTCCTACTCCTGGGGAGGGCCGGAACTGCTGGTCGCCACGGTGGAGCAGGCCACGGGGGTGCGGATCGACTCCTACGTCGAGACCGGGTTCGCCGGGTTCGCCGATGTCGTGGACGCCGTCGGAGGGGTGCGGGTGTGCGTGCCCCGCGTGATGAAGGACAAGAAGGCCCACCTCAACGTGCACGCCGGTTGCCAGACCTTCACCGGTCCCACGGCCCTCGCCTACGCCCGCGCCCGGTACTCCGACCCCCGGGGCGACCTGGGGCGGGTGGAACGGCAGCGCCAGGTGCTCGCGGCCATCGCCTCCAAGGCGCTCTCCCCCGGGGTCGTCCTGCAGCCGTGGGAGGCATTCCCCGCCGCCGATGCCGGAGGCGCCGCACTGACCGTGGACAAGGGCGCCTCACCGATGACGCTGCTGCACTTCCTGCAGGCCATGCGCACCGTCGCGGGGGGCGGGGGACTCTCCCTCACCGTGCCCGTGGCCAACGCCGACCTGCACACCACGGCCGGCACCGCGGTGGAGTGGGACGACACCAAGGCCCAGCAACTGTTCACGGACCTGCGCAAGGACGACACCGAGGCCATCCGTCCGCTCGCCGAGGAGGAGAAGCGCCAGACCTCCACGGCGAGCGGGAACTGAGGGCCCACCCCGACGACGGGTGCCGGCCGGACCCTTGGGCGACGACGAGACCCGTCAGGTCCTCCCGCGGACAAGGATCGAGCGCACCCGGTCGGGCTCAGCGAGCCCCGAAGCCGACCGCAGGGCCGGAGCGCCGGGAGCGCAGCCGCTCTCCCTTGGCCTCGGCCTCGGACCGCAGGCTCTGCTGGAAGTCGAGCATCGCCGTCCGCAGGCGCAGACCCTCGTCGTCCGGCGCCGTGCCCAGGATGCGCACCGCGAGCAGTCCGGCATTGCGCGCGCCACCCACCGAGACGGTGGCCACGGGCACCCCGGCCGGCATCTGCACGATCGAGAGCAGGGAGTCCAGACCGTCGAGGTGGCGCAGGGGCACGGGAACGCCGATGACGGGCAGCGGAGTCACCGAGGCGAGCATGCCGGGCAGATGGGCGGCGCCCCCGGCCCCGGCAATGATCACCCTGAGGCCGCGCTCGTGCGCCCTGCTGCCGTACTCGACCATCTGGTGAGGCATGCGGTGCGCGGACACCACGTCCGCCTCGTAGCCGACACCGAACTCGTCGAGGACCTGGGCCGCAGCCTCCATCACCGGCCAGTCCGAGTCCGAGCCCATGACGACCCCCACGACCACCGGCGGATGTTCGCCCATCGCTGCCTCCTTCGCTCCGGCCCCACCAGGCACAGGACGGCGGGACGCCTGTATCCGGCGGGGCGTACACCGGACGGGTGCGTCCGACCGGTTACATCCTTGCGGAGCAACCCCGTGACCGGCCACGGAGAGCCACCGGGGCCACGGCCCAGGTCACTCGGTGAGCGGCCCGTTGTCCGGCCGCACGACCTCACTCGGTGAGCACTCCGGTGATGTAGTCGGCGGCGTGCCGGGCCCGCTCCTGACAGCTCGCGAGATCGTCCCCCACCACCGTCACGTGGCCGACCTTGCGCCCCGGACGTACCTGCTTGCCGTAGAGGTGCACCTTGAGCGCAGGATCCCGGGCCATCACGTGCAGGTAGGCCCGGTAGAGGTCCGGGTGCTCCCCGCCGAGCACGTTCACCATCACCGACCAGGGCGCCCGGGGTCGGGGATCACCGAGGGGCAGGTCCAGCACGGCGCGCAGGTGCTGCTCGAACTGGCTGGTCACGGCCCCGTCGATGGTCCAGTGCCCACTGTTGTGCGGGCGCATGGCCAGCTCGTTGACGAGCAGATCGGGGCCCGCGTCGTCCGGGCCCGGAACCGTCTCGAACATCTCCACGGCCAGGACGCCGACCACGCCCAGGGCCCCGGCGATGCGCAACCCGATGTCGGTCGCCCGGGCCGCCAGATCCCGGGGGATCCCCGGAGCCGGTGCGATCACCTCGCGGCAGATGCCGTCCACCTGCACGGTCTCCACGACCGGCCAGGCGGCGGCCTGCCCCATGGCGCTGCGGGCCACGAGCACCGCGAGCTCCCGGCGGAAGGTCACGTGTTCCTCGACGAGCAACGGCGTGCCCGCGGAGCGGTCGAGCCACTGCGCGGCCTCGGCGGAGTCCCCGGCGACCAGCACGCCCCGGCCGTCGTAGCCCCCGCGCGGTGTCTTGAGCACGACCGGCCAGCCCACCTGCTCGGCGAAGACGAGCAACTCCTTCTCGTCCTCGGCCAGCGCCCACCGGGGGCACGGGATACCCAGGGCCGTGAGCCGGGTGCGCATCAACGCCTTGTCCTGGGCATGGACCAGGGCCGCGGACCCGGGCCGCACGGCGTGCCCGGCAGCCTCGAGTTCCTCCAGGATCGATGTCGGCACGTGCTCGTGGTCGAAGGTGAGGACATCGCAGTCCTGCGCGAAGGCTCGGACCGCGACGGCGTCCCGGTGGTCACCCACCGGTGCCTGCGCGACGACCTGCGCGGCGCCGGCGTCCGGGAACTCGGCGAGCACCCGAAAGCGCACCCCGAGCGCGATCGCGGCCTGCTGGGTCATCCGGGCGAGCTGGCCGCCCCCCACCATCCCGACGACCGGAAAGCCCCCCGGTCGGTCCAACGCTGCCGACACGGCAAGCAGCCTATCCCCAGGAAGAGGATGTACTCTCAGCGGTCGACGCGGCTGAAGACCCCCGGCGCCACGTCAGAGCCGGTGCCCGGGGCGCCAGAGGACTCGCCCGTCCTGCGGCGAGTACAGGATGGAGGGCGGGCCGATGGCCTTCGTCGGTGACCTGATTTCCCGTGTTCAGGGACTCGTCAGCGTCGCGTACCGCGAGATGGTCAAGTTCGGCGCGATCGGCGCGCTGGCCTATGTCGTGGATGTCTACGTCTACAACCTGTTCCGGTCCGGCTGGTGGCCGATGACCGATGCGCCCCTGGCCAACAAGGCCCTCATCTGCAAGGTGATCTCCACCGGTGTCGCCACGGTCGTGGCCTGGGTGGGTAACCGGTACTGGACCTTCCGGCACCGCCGCCGGGCGGCGCTCCGCCGGGAGTTCGTGCTCTTCGCCGTGATGAACGTCGGTGGCCTGGCCATCTCCCTCGGCTGCCTCGGCCTTTCCCACTACATGCTCGGCCTCACCTCCGCGCTGGCGGACAACATCTCCGGCAACGTGATCGGACTGGCACTCGGCACGCTCTTCCGGTTCTGGGCCTACTCGACGTTCGTCTTCAACACGGACGGACAGAAAGCCTCAGCGGAGGTCCCGATCGACGTCTCCGCCATCGAGGCCCTCCCCCAGACCCAGACACCGGTCAGCACCGGCGGTCGCGCGGCCTGATCCGCGCTCTCCCCGAGTCTCGCCACCGGTCTCACCGCTCCGTCGAGCGGGCATTTCTCGATCAGTTGATCAGCCGTTCTTCGATCAGTTGATCAGTCGAGGGTGATCAGCTTGCTGCCGGGCCCGATGCGCGCGATCAGCAGGGGCTGCAGTTGCCCGTATCCCCGAACCGCCCGCCGCCGCTGGGGCACCAGGACCAACCCGGCCCCTTCCGGCAGCCGCCGGGCGGTCTCGGGATCGGTGACGACCGTGCCGGGCTGGGCCAGCGAGGTCAGTCGGCTCGCGAGGTTGACCGTGGCACCGAAGACATCGCCCAGCGAGCGCAGGACCGGCCCGTGGGCGATGCCCACCCGCACGTCGGGGACCACGTCGTCCACGGCCATCTGCTCGGACAGCGACAGGCCGATCACCGCGCCGGCCACGGGGTCGTCGGCGAGGAACAGCACCTCGTCCCCGATGGTCTTCACCATGCGACCGCCGCCGGCGGTCACCACGTCGGAGGCCAGAGCCTCGAAGCGCTGCACCAGCACGGACAGCTCGCGCTGCTCCAACCGCTGGGACAGCCGCGTGTACGAGACGAGATCGGCGAAGCCCACCGTGGCTTCGGAGGCGACCAGGTCCTTCACCTGGTCCCCGCCGGCCATCCGGGAGAGCACGGCGGCCAACTGCCGTCGCCAGGAGTAGACCAACAGCGCCTCGAGGTGTTCGCCCAACTCCAGCAGGTCGTTCACCGCGCTGCGAGCCTGCGGCGAGTCCGGTGCGGCCGCCACGACGGGGATCTCGCTCGTCACTGCCATGGCCGGCAGTTCCCCGGCCGTTTCCCCGGACTCGGCCGATCCCGGCACCGGAGAGGCGGGGAGACCCACCCCCTCCGGCGGGGTGTACCCGTCCGGGGGCGTGTAGGCGCGTCCGAGGTACTCGACCAGGATCTCGGTCTGCCAGCTCACGAGCCGGTCGGTGGTCTGCCCCAGGGCCCGGGCGAGAGAGATCGCGGTGTCCTCGTCGACCAGTCCCCGCCGCACCACACCGACCACGCGCTGCAGTGCCCGCACATCGCCGTCCGTGAACGCGATGTCCTCGTCCTCGACGCGGGCGAAACCCAGGGCCCGCCAGAGTTTGCGGGCGGAGAGCAGGGAGACGCCCACCTCCCGGGCCACCTCCCGCTGGCGCAGGCGTCGCGGACCGCCGCGCATGCGCCGCTCGAAGGCCTCGACCGGCCGCAGTTGCTCCGTCGGCACGGGGGCCGGGCGAGCGGGGCCGTTGTCCGGTTGCCCGTCGTCCGCCGGGGGTTCTCCCCAGGGACGTCGCACGGCGTGGGAGGAAGGCGTGGCGTTCATCGCGGCAGCCATACAACCACGGGTGACCGCAGGTCCCGGAGCGCGGGGCGGCCGGACGGGCACCGTCGATCCGGGCCCGAGCCCCTGTCCGAGGCCGGCCGCCCGCCTGAAACCGGTCGCCTGTCCGAGGCCGGTCGCCTAGGCGAGATCCCCGGCAGTGCCGGGACGCACGTGCACGACGTCACCGGCGGCCAGGTGGTGCAGCACCCCGTTCGTGTCGCGGACCTGCAGACAGCCGTCCTCATCCACTCCCTCGGCAGTGCCGTCCACCCGGCGACCACCGGGCAGGTGCACCTGGACGGAACGGCCCACGGTGACACATGCGGCACCGTAGTCCTGCCACAGCCCGCACCGGGCCGGATCCCCGTCGGCGTCCTGCCAGCGGGCGAGGCGAGCGGCCAGGGAGCGCAGGAAGGCACGCGCGACGGTGTCACGATCCGTGGTCCGCGCGCCGGCCAGGGCGAGGGAGGTGGCGGTGGGCACCGGGAGCTCGTCCGCCCGTTGACTCACGTTGATGCCCGTGCCCACGACGACGGCGGTCGCCGCCCCGACGGCCACGACCTCGGCCAGAATCCCGGCGACCTTGAACTCCCGCTCGGCCGGTCCCCAGGTGTCCGCGGAAGCCCTGGTGTCCGGACGGCGCCCGATGCCCCCCGGAACACCGCTCTCCGGGGATCCCTCCCCGTCGTCGGAGCCGGACCTGAGGCTGGAGCCGGAGCCGGAGCTAGTGCCTGAGTCGGACCTGGGGCCGGAGTCGGAGCCAGTGCCGGAGCTGGGGTCGAGCGTCAGCAGCACGTCATTGGGCCACTTGAGCCGGGCGTCGAGTCCGCAGACCGCGCCGAGCGCGTCGACCACGGCCAGCCCGGTGAGGAGTGCGATCCAGCCCCACCGCGCGCGGTCGACCTCGGGGCGCAGGAGCACCGACACCGCGATCGAGGACCGGGGCGGCACCGCCCAGACCCTGGTCAGGCGTCCCCGACCGGCCACCTGGTCGTCGGCGAGAAGCACCAGCCCGGCGTCCTCGCCCGCCCGCGCCCGGGCCACCAGGTCCCCGTTGGTCGAGCCGGTGCGCGGCACCACCTCCAGCGCCCGCCAGCAGGCGGTGGGCCCGTCCACCAGCGCACGACGGAGGTCCGCCGGACGCAGGGGAGGGCGGTCGAGATCGCTCCACGGATCGTGACGTTCGTCCACGAAGCCAGGTTAGCCAGTCCGGACGGGTGCTCCCACGCCGTCTCCACCTGCCGATCGCCCCGACCTCGCCTAGAGTGCGAGCGCGGGGTTCACCGGCTCGGGCATCGGGCAGGACCACCTCGCGGTACCCCCACACCACCGTCGATCCCACCCGGACCGCGGCCACGCCGCCCGGGTCCCGTCGACGGCGAGCGCAGGAGGTCTCGGATGCCGGCGAGCACGGGATCGGGCGGCAGGCCCGACGGATCGGCCACCACCACCCTGGACGTGCCCCCACCCCCGACGTCCGCGCCCACGGAACCGGCACGGCACGGCACCGCCGCGCGCCTGACCGACCTGCAGGAACGGCTGGAGGAGGCCGCCCACCCGGGCTCGGCGTCCGCATTGGCCAAGCGCCGCGCCCAGGGCCGGGGTACTGCCCGGGAACGGATCGAGCTGCTCCTGGACCCGGGCTCCTTCACCGAGCTGGACGCCCTGGTCCGTCACCGTTCGCGCAGTTTCGGCATGGACCGCTCCCGGCCGTACGGGGACGGCGTCGTCACCGGCTACGGAACCGTCGACGGACGGCAGGTGGCGGTCTTCGCGCAGGACTTCACGGTCTTCGGGGGCAGCCTGGGCGAGGTGGTGGGCGAGAAGATCGTCAAGCTCATGGACTTCGCCCTTCGCACGGGCGTGCCGGTGATCGGCATCAACGACTCGGGGGGCGCGCGGATCCAGGAGGGGGTCGTCTCGCTCGGCCGGTACGGCGAGATCTTCCTGCGCAATGTGCACGCCAGTGGCGTGATCCCGCAGATCTCCCTGATCATGGGACCGTGCGCGGGCGGCGCGGTGTACTCCCCCGCACTCACCGACTTCACGGTGATGGTGGACGGCACCTCGCACATGTTCATCACCGGCCCGGACGTGATCCGCACCGTCACCGGCGAGGAGATCGGCTTCGAGGAACTCGGCGGCGCACGTACCCACAACACCCGTTCGGGAGTGGCGCACCACCTCAGCCCCAGCGAGGCGGAGGCCGTCGAGTACGTGCGGGCGCTGCTGGGCTACCTGCCCAGCAACAACCTCTCGGACCCTCCGGTGCTGGACGCCGTCGTGGACGAGGAACTCGGCGACCTCGACCTGGCCCTGGACACCCTGGTGCCGGATGCGGCGAACCAGCCGTACGACATGCGCACCGTGATCGAGACCGTGGTCGACGACGGCGAGTTCCTGGAGGTGCAGGCGCTCTTCGCGCCCAACGTCCTGGTCGGCTTCGCCCGGATCGAGGGCCATCCCGTGGGTGTGGTGGCCAACCAACCGCTGCAACTGGCCGGCACCCTGGACATCGACGCCTCCGAGAAGGCGGCGCGCTTCGTCCGCACCTGCGACGCCTTCAACATCCCGGTGCTCAGCCTCGTGGACGTGCCGGGATTCCTGCCGGGCACCGACCAGGAGTGGGACGGCATCATCCGGCGCGGCGCCAAGCTGATCTACGCCTACGCCGAGGCGACGGTGCCGAAGGTCACGGTGATCACGCGCAAGGCCTACGGCGGTGCCTACATCGTCATGGGTTCCAAGCACCTGGCCGCGGACATCAACCTGGCCTGGCCGACCGGACAGATCGCCGTCATGGGAGCGCAGGGCGCGGTCAACATCCTGTACCGCGGTGAACTGGCCGAGGCCACCCGCAACGGGGAGGACGTCGAGGCCCTGCGCCGGGACCTGGTGCTCGACTACGAGGACACCCTGGCCAACCCGTACCTCGCCGCCGAGCGTGGCTACGTGGACGCGGTCGTCCCGCCGTCCCGCACGCGCATCGAGGTGGCCAGGGCGCTGCGGGCGCTGCGCACCAAGCGCGCCACGTTGCCCCCCAAGAAGCACGGGAACATCCCGCTGTGAACGCCCCACCGCCCCCGGCCGGGACCGCCGGCCGCGACGACGAGACCCCCGAGACCCCGACGCTGCGCGTGCTCCGCGGCCACCCGAACGCCGAGGAACTGGCTTGTCTGCTCGCGGTGGTCGCGGCGACCCGCCAGGGTGAGGCGGACGGTGCGGACGGCAACGCCCCGCGTCCGGCCCTGGCCTGGGCCGACCACCGACGTCGTCACCGCGGTGGGTCCACGCCCGCGCGGAGCGAGCACGGCTGGCGCACGAGCTACTGGGCCCGCTGAGGCGCTCGGGCCGGCCCGCTTTCCCAGCCCACCGTGCTCCCGGGCCGGCCCGCATCCCCTCGACCGCCGATCCGGGGGACCGCACCCGATGCCCACCGGGTGGCGGATCGACCCGGCCCTGTGCACACGGCACACTCCCCTACACTGCCCCTCCTCGGTCCGGAGGATCCTGCCCTGCCGGACCACCGGACGCCTGCTTCCGCCGGCACCCGGTCACACTGGTCCCGTCACGACCCGCCCGCCCGCATCGGCGGTGGGAGAGGAAGGTCGACGTGAAGTCGCGCATCCCCGTGGTCCTGGTTCTGGCCGCGCTGTCCCTTGCGGCGTGCGGAAGCAGCGCGGACCCGCCCGGAGGACTCAAGATCAGCAAGGGCGAGCTCGGCGACGCCTGGCCGCTGACCGTGAGCAGCGGGACGCTCTACTGCACCGGCAAGCACGGCGTGGGCGCCGTGACGTTCCGCACCGGTGGCAAGACCTACGCGCTCAACACCGCCGCGAGCGGCCAGGGCCTGGGTCGGGACATCACGTCCATCTGGGCGAACGACCCCAAGAACACCGGGATGAAGAAGGCGATCGGGCCCCTCATCACGAAGGCCAATACGCTCTGCAAGTGACCGTCTTCTCCACCTCACCCACGTTCCAGGACGTCGCCGCACCGCACGGTTCCCTCGCTGACCCCGGTGCGGCGGTCCTGGTCGTGCTCGCCTCCGCGTCCCCGGCGCGGAGAGCCACGCTCACCGCGGCCGGTGTGCGGCACGCCGTGCTGGTCTCCGCGGTGGACGAGGATGCCGTGACCGCCGAGCAGGGGACGACCGAGGCGCGCGAGGTGGCGCTCGTGCTGGCCCGGGCCAAGGCACAGGATGTCGCGGTGCGCCTGGCACGAGGCGAACGGCCGGTCCCGTCCGGCCCCGACCCGGCACCCATCGACCACGACGCGAGCAGTTCCGTCGGCGAGCGGGCCCTGCCCGACCGCGACCCGCGTCACCCCGGTGGCGAGCCAGCACTGCCGTTCCTGGTGCTCGGCTGCGACTCGGTGCTCGAGCTGGACGGCGAGGTGCACGGGAAGCCCCGGGACGCGGACGAGGCACGCCGACGCTGGCGACGGATGCGCGGACGCAGCGGCACCCTGCACACCGGGCACTGGGTGGTGGACCTGCGGCGGAGTGTTCCGGTCGACCGCGCACCGGCCTGCGGCGCGGTCGCCTCGACGCGGGTGCACTTCGCCACTCTGAGCGACGCCGAGATCGACGCGTACGTCGCCACCGGGGAACCGTTGCGCGTGGCCGGTGCCTTCACCCTCGACGGGCTCGGCGGCGCCTTCGTCACCGGCATCGAGGGCGACCACCACAACGTGGTCGGTGTGAGCCTGCCCCTGATGCGGGATCTGTTCGCCGAGGTCGGCCTGAGCTGGCCCGCGGTCTGGGGCTGAATCGCTGCGCAGTCGTACCTGCACAGAGCGTGACCATTTGATGACTCCGTCCGCACGACATGCGTGTGACGTGCGCAGGGAGTGGACGCCGCCCGGCCGGACGACGACACTGATCCTGTGAGGAGTAGCGCCTGGAACCGGCGGTGACCGCCGAGTCCGTCGCGACCCCGCATCCCGCCGAGGGCGACGACGTGACCACCGCGGCCGAGGACTCCTCACCACGCTGGGTATCTGGACTGCTGCGGGGTCCGTCCGGCATGATCCGGGCCACACAGGGCGTGCTCCTGCTCCTGGCCGCGGTTCTGGCGGCGGTCTCGACGACGGGCGCCGGCGCCGGTCTGCGGGACCTGGTCACCCGGGTGGCATCCCCGGCCCTGGTGCTGGGCACGGCCGCGCTCTTCGCGCTCGCCGCCCACCACGAGCGCCCCCGACCCGCCGCGGCCGTGGCCTGGTGGTGCCTGGCCGCCGCACATCTCAGTCTCGCCTGCGGGCTCGTGTTCGTGCCCGCCGCGCACCAACCCTCCCGGGACCTGGTTCCGGTACAGGTCTGGGACCTGCTCTACCTCGGCTACTACCCGCTCGTCGGGGCCGCCCTCGTGGCCCTCCTGCGGTACCGGCGCCCGCGGTGGCTCCCACCGACCTGGCCCGACAGCCTGGTCGTCGCGGTGGGCACCCTGGCCGTCGGAGTGGCCGCGCTCGACGCGGTGACCCGGGACCCGACCCCCACCGAACACGGCTTCGCCACCCTGCGCCCCCTCGCGACCGGTGGCTACGCGCTCGCCGATCTGCTGCTCCTGGCCGCGGTGCTCGGCGCCACGGCCACCGCCACCGGGAGGTTCGGGCTCCAGGCCCGCTGGTTCGCCCTCGGGCTCGCCCTGGTCACCTCCGCGGACTGCTGGTTCACCGCCAGGGAGTCGAGCCCCGGCGCGCACCTGCTCTGGTTGGCCGGGCCCGTGGTGACCGGTCTCGCGAGCACGACCCTCGGCGAGGCCGCTCTGGGGGACCGGCGGCGGTCGGCCACCCCGGAGAACCCCGACCGGGCGGTCCTGCTGCCCATGGTCGCCGTGCTCGCGGCCCTGACGGTGCTGGGCTGCGCGGTGCTCACCCCGCTGTCCATCACCCGCTGGTCCACCGGTCCCGCACTGCTCTGCATCCTGCTCGGCACGACCCGGCTGGCCACCCACAACTGGCAGGCCCACGTGTACGGACAGCTGCGCGGCCCCCGGTCACCGGCCCGGCGCGGCGCGGACCGCACCGACGAGGTCACGGGCCTGGCCAACCGCAGGGCCTTCGCGGAGGCGCTGTCCGGACAGTCCCGTTCCCCGCAACCGGCGCGCGGGCGTGGGCACGACGGTGACGACGAGGTCCGTCCGGACCACATCGCCCTGCTCCTGGTCGACCTCGACCGGTTCAAGGAGGTCAATGACGCGCTGGGCCACGACGCCGGCGACCGGCTGCTCGCCGCGGTCGCGGACCGGCTCGCCGGGGCGCTGCGGCCTTCCCAGTTGCTGGCCCGGCTCGGTGGGGACGAGTTCGCCGTGGTCCTGCCGGGCGCGGACGAGCCGACCGCGGCCCGGGTGGCGGCCGCGCTGAGGGCCAGCCTCATCGAACCGTTCCAGGTCGAGGGCACCCGCCTGCACGTGCGGGCCAGTGTCGGCCTGGCGGTCGCGGCGATCCCGCAGGAGGACCCCGGCGACCTGCTGCGGCGCGCGGACGTCGCGATGTACCGGGCCAAGCAGAACGGCACCGGGGTCGAGCCCTACCGGACCGCCGACGACCGGGCCGGCACGCAACGGCTGCGGCGCATCGACGAGTTGCGGGAGGCCCTGGCCCGGGGCGAGCTCGAGGTCCACCTGCAGCCGCAGGTGGACCTGCGCCGCGGCGTCCTCGTGGGGGCCGAGGCGCTGGCCCGCTGGCGTCACCCCCAGGACGGCGTGCTCCTGCCCGAACTGTTCCTGCCCCTGGCCGCACAGACCGGGCTCATGCGGCCGGTGACCCGCCACGTGCTCGACCGCGCCATGGCCGCCTGTGCCCAGTGGTGGCGCCGAGGGCACCGCATCCCGGTGAGCGTGAACCTCACCGCGGACGACCTCCGGGACGACGGACTGCCCCGGCGCGTGGACGAGACCCTCGCCCGCTACGGGCTGCCCGGACGCGCCCTGCATCTGGAGATCACCGAGGACGCGCTGCTCACCGACCCGCAAGCCACCGCCGTCCTGCTCGAGAAGTGGCGGGAGAAGGGCGTGCTGGTGTCGATCGACGACTACGGCACGGGCTACTCGTCCCTGGCCTACCTGCGGCAGCTGCCCGTGGAGGAGGTCAAACTGGACCGGATCTTCGCCGCGGATCTGATGGACCGGCGCACCGCGACCATCGTGCGGCACACGGTCGCGATGGCGCACGGCCTCGGGCTGCGCGTGGTGGCCGAGGGCATCGAGGACGAGCCCACCGCCCGCCAGCTCGCCGATCTCGGCTGCGACGTCGGCCAGGGCCTGTACTTCGGCGACGCGCTGGCCCTGCCCGAGTTCCTCGAGCTCCTCGCCTCCCGCCGGGGCTGAGGCCGAGGGGTCCGTCCGTCCCACGGCGCGGCGTGCCGGTCGCGCCCGAGCTTGCCGTTACCGTCGCGCCATGACCGGCGGCACGTATCCGGGCGAACGCACCTGGTCGATCGCCGAACTGGCGGCGGATTTCGACGTCACGCACCGCACCCTGCGGTTCTACGAGAGCCTCGGGCTGTTGGCACCCGAACGCAGGGGCACCCGGCGCATCTTCCACCCCCAGGACCGGGTGCGGCTGGCCCTCGTGCTGCGCGGCAAGCGACTCGGGTTCGACCTGACCGAGATCCGCCAGATCCTCGAGATGTACGAGGGTCCACCCGCCTCGCTCGAGCAGGTCGACCACCTCCTGGAGCGGATAACGGCCCGCCGGACGGAGCTGGAGAAGCGCGCACGGGACCTCGAGATCACCCTCGCGGGGCTGGATGCTCTCGAGCACCGGTGCCGTGCGGTACTCGAGAGATCGACCGCCACGGCCGGTGAGGGTGCCCTGCACACCGAGGACGACACGTTCGACGGCTAACCTGCGATCGTGGCTAGGTCCTTGTACATTGCGGCCGCGGGTCCCGACTGCGGCAAGTCGATCGTGGCGCTGGGCATGCTCCACGCCATGCGCCGCAGGGTGGAACGCGTGGCGGTCTTCCGACCGGTGGTACGCGCCGGTCCCCCTGACCCATTCCTGCGAATGCTCCGGTCCCGGCTGACGCCGGGGGCCGTCCCGGTCCGGACCGAGGCGACGGCGTCCCTGGACCCGGCCTCGCTCCCCGAGGACGACCTGTGCTGGGGCGTCACCTACGACGACGTCCACGCCGACCCGGAGGCGGCGGTCGCCACGATCGTCGAGCGGTTCCGGGCCCTCGACCACAGCCACGACGCGGTGCTCATCGTGGGCACCGACTACACCGACGTCGGCGCACCGACCGAGCTCGCCTTCAACGGACAGGTGGCCGTCAACCTGGGCGCGCCCGTCCTGCTCGTGGTCTCCGGCCACCGGCGGACTCCCCAGGAGATCGTCACCACCCTGGACATCGCCCAGACCGGCCTCAGCACCAGGTCCTGCCAGACGTTGGGTGTGCTGGCCAACCGGGTGGCCCCCGCGGACGTCGAGGCGGTGCGGACCCTCCTGCGGGACCGGCCGTGCAGCCACGTGATCTCCGAGCTGCCCCTGCTCTCGGCACCCACGGTCACCCGGGTGATGGAGGCCTGCTCGGCCACCCAGCTCTTCGGCGACCGGACCCACCTCGACGCGGAGATCCTCGGCTTCGTCGTGGCCGCCATGACGCTGCCCCGGGTGCTCGAACACCTGCAACCGCACAGCCTGGTGCTCCTGCCCGGCGACCGCTCGGACATGCTCTGCGGCGTGCTGATGGCCCACGAGGCGCACACCTTCCCGCCGCTGTCCGGCGTGCTGCTCACCGGTGGGCTGACGCCCGAGCCCTCGGTGCAACGCCTGGTCGAGGGCCTGAGCAGCACGCTTCCCGTGCTCAGCACCCCGCTCAACACCTTCGAGGCGGCGACGGTGGCCTCGACGACGCACGGGTCCATCACCGACGGCTCGGCGGGCAAGGCCGAGGCGGCCCTGGAGCACTTCGCCGAGCACGTGGACGGCCTGAGCCTGCTCGACCGGCTCGAACTGGCCAAGACGGACGCGGTGACGCCGCTCATGTTCGAGCACGACCTGGTGGAACGGGCGAGGGCCCAGCGCCAGCGCATCGTACTGCCCGAGGGCACCGAACCGCGCGTCCTGCAGGCCGCGGCGCAGGCCCTGCACCGCGGGATCGCGGACATCATCCTGCTCGGCGACCCCGACCAGGTGGCGCAGGTGGCCGCCCGGGTCGGCGCCGACGTGTCCGGCGCGACGATCGTCGACCCGGGCGACCGTGGCGTGCGACACCGTCTGGCGGTCGAGTACGCGCGGGCCCGGGCGCACAAGGGGGTCGCGTTCGACGCGGCCTGGGACGTGGTCACCGACGTCTCCTACGCCGGCACCCTGCTCGTGGCCCTGGGCGAGGCGGACGGCATGGTCTCCGGGGCGGTGCACACCACCGCCCACACGATCCGGCCGGCCTTCGAGGTCATCCGGCCCGTGCCGGGGCTGAGCGTCGTCTCCAGCGTCTTCTTCATGTGCCTGGCCGACCGGGTGCTCGTCTACGGCGATTGCGCGGTCAACCCGGATCCCACCGCGACCCAGCTCGCGGACATCGCGATCTCCTCGGCCGCGACCGCGGTGGCCTTCGGCGTGGAGGCCCGGGTGGCGATGCTCTCCTACTCGACCGGCGAGTCCGGCTCGGGCGTCGACGTGGACAAGGTGCGGGAAGCCACCCGCCTGGTGCGGGAGCGGGCACCCAGCCTGGAGGTCGAGGGGCCGATCCAGTACGACGCCGCGATCGACGCGGGGGTGGCACGCACCAAGCTGCCCGACAGCGGGGTGGCCGGCCGTGCGACGGTGTTCGTGTTCCCCGACCTCAACACGGGTAACAACACCTACAAGGCGGTCCAGCGCAGTGCCGGTGCCCTGGCCGTGGGACCGGTGCTGCAGGGATTGCGCAAGCCGGTCAACGACCTGTCCCGGGGAGCCACCGTGCCGGACATCCTCACCACGATCGCGATCACCGCGGTCCAGTCCTCCCAGCTCGGCGCCGGCCTGGCCACCGCCGCGGAAGCCCGGTGAGGACGATCACGCGGGAGGCCGCCGTGGAACACCCTCCGCCGGCGCCCTCGGAGGGCGCGCGGCAGGTGCTCGTGCTCAACTGCGGATCGTCGTCCGTGAAGTACCGCCTGCTCGCCCCGGACACCGGACTGGTGCAGGCCAGCGGCCTGGTGGAGCGGATCGGCGAGGGGGACCAGGGACGGCTGGTGCACCGCGGCCCGGCCGGCTCGGCCACGGTGACCGGGGTGATCGCGGACCACGATGCCGCCCTGCGCGCCATCCTCGGTGCCTTCGCCGAGCACGGTCCGGACCTCGGGACGGCCGGCCTGGCCGCGGTCGGGCACCGCATGGTGCACGGCGGCGAGGTCTTCCGCGAACCGGTCGTCGTGGACGACGAGGTCGAGGCGACCGTGGACCGGCTCTCGGTGCTGGCCCCGCTGCACAACCCGGCCAACCTGGAGGGCGTGCGGGTGGCGCGGGCGGCACTGCCGGACGTCCCGCACGTGGCCGTCTTCGACACCGCGTTCCACGCGACCATCCCGCCCCGGGCGGCCCACTACGCCGTGCCGGAGGAGTGGCGCACCCGCTACGGGGTGCGCAAGTACGGCTTCCACGGCACGTCGTTCAGCTCGCTGACGCGCCGGACCGCGGCCCTGCTGGGGCGCCGCCCGGAGGATCTCAACGCGATCCTGCTGCACCTGGGCAACGGCGCGAGCGCCTGTGCGGTCGCGGGCGGCCGCAGCGTGGACACCACGATGGGCCTGACCCCCCTGCCCGGGCTGGTCATGGGTACCCGGAGCGGTGACGTCGACCCCGCCCTCCCGATGCACCTGCAGCGGGTGGCCGGACTGTCCGGCGCCGAGGTGGACCGGGCGCTCAACCGGAGCAGCGGACTGTTGGGCCTGACCGGCGCCTCGGACGCACGGGAGGTCATTGCCCGCGCCGAGGCCGGGGAACCGCAGGCCGACGCCGCACTCGACATCTACTGCTACCGGATCAAGACCTACGTGGGCGCCTACTACGCCGCCCTGGGCCGCGTCGACGCGGTGGTGTTCACCGCGGGTGTGGGCGAGAACAGCCCGCTCATCCGGGCCCGGAGCCTGGCCGGACTCGGGCGGCTGGGCATCGTCGTGGACCGGTTGCGCAACGAGTCGCCGGACCGGGACGAACGTTTCCTGAGCCCCGACGGCGCGGAGGTGGCGGTCATGGTCGTCCCCGCGGACGAGGAACGCGAGATCGCCTCGCAGGCCCTGTCCCTGGTCGTCGCCCGCGCGGGCACCCCCCGTGGAGGGAGCCCGGTACCCGCCGCTCCCGGAGGGAGTCCCGAACCAACCGCTCCCGGAGGGAGTCCCGATCGACTGTGAGCCAACAGGGGCCGCCCGGCTCACGGCGTTCCCGTCGCGAGGCGGAACGGGGACGCCGTGACCGCGAGCACATGGAGCCGGTGCAGGGCGACGAGGTGCCGCACCTGCTCGCGCCCGACCTCGCGCCCTGGGACCGGCCCGGCACGACCTGGCACAGCGCTGTCCGGCAGGGGGACGGGTCCGGCACGGTCGGGTCCGGCACGGTCGGGTCCGAGGACCGCCCCGGCGGCAACCGTGGGCGGGCCCCCGGCGAGCCGCCCGCGCCCGACGACGGCTCGCCCCGGCACGACGGCTCGCCCCGGTACCACGGGGAGCCCGGAACCGGGCCGGAGTCCGGAACCGGGGAGGCGCCGGAGGACGCGCCCGAGCCGCCGCCCACCCGCCGGCCGCCACCCGTGGCCGGTCCGGGCCTGCGCTGGACCCTCGCCGCGCTCACCCTGCTCCTCGTCCTCTGGGCAGCGACCACCGTCGTTCCGACGACCAGCAGGATCGCCATCGACCTCGCACTGTTCGCGCCCCTGCAGACCGTCGTCGCCGTCCCCGTCATCGCGGCCGCCGCGCACTGGCGTCGCTGGATCGCGGTCACGCTGGGCCTGGCCGCGGCAGTCACCCCGTGGGTTCTCGTCGCGGGGTACGCGGCTCCGGACGCGACGAAGGCCCCCGCGGGCTCGGTGACCCTGCGGGTGCTCGCGGTGGACGCGGACCGGGGCGCGGTGGACCCGGCCGCACTCACCACGACCGTGCAACAGCACGCGATCGACGTGCTGGTGATCAGCGACCTGACCGACGACCTCGCGCACCGGTTGACCGTGGCCGGCCTGAGCCGGTTGCTGGTCCCCCGCTGGGTGAGCCTGGGTGCCGGCGCCACCTCCGGCGTCGGGGTGTGGTCCCGCGAGGACCTGGACGCCCCTCGTGCGCTCGACGGCTTCCCGCTCGGCGCGGGCACCGGCGCACTGCACACCCCGGACGGCCCCGTGCTGCTGGTCGTGGCCCACGTCACGGCCCCCTTCCCGCCGTCCTGGCCCCCCACGGGTGACGCGGGTGGGTGGGCCCGGCAACTGCGCCTGCTCGGCGAGGCGGCGTCCCCCGGCGGGGCGGAGGAGCAGCGCCTCCACCTGAGCGGCCGCACACCGCGCCTGGTCGTGGGCAGCCTGAACGCGACCCCGTGGAACCCGCAGTTCCGCGCCCTCGCCCACCAGGGGCTGACCGATGCGGCCGACGCCACCGGTCACGGGCTGCGACCGACCTGGCCCTCGTGGTCCGCGTTGGCGCTGACCCCGCTGGACCACGTCCTGGTCGGACGGCGGACGCCGGTGTCCGCCACGGACACCCTGTCGATGCCCGGAACCGACCACCGGGCGCTCCTGGTCACCCTCTCGGTGCCTCCGGGCTGATTCCGAGTGCCCCTGGCGGGCAACGCCGTTACCGTTGCTCTCGTCACCCACGGCAAGGGCCCCCTCGTCACCCACGGCAAGGACCCAGGTCACGGCGCGGGGGACGTCTCTGATCATGCCGGGGAGGAGCGACATGACCATGACGCCGAGTGACCACGCCGCCGGCGATCGCGACCCGGACGGCACGGCCGGTGAACAGGGTGGATCGGCCGCCGAACCGCGCAGGGGGACCGGGGAACAGGGTCGAGCGGACCGCGCACCGTACCCGGCCGACGGCACCCGCGGCGCCGTCGTCCCTCGTCCCTTCGGAACCGTGCTCGTCGCCAACCGCGGGGAGATCGCCGTCCGGGTGATCCGGGCCTGCCAGGACGCCGGACTGCGCTCGGTGGCCGTCTACGCCGAGTCCGACCGGGATGCCCCGCACGCCCGCATGGCCGACGAGGCCTTCGCCCTCGGGGGTGCCTCCCCCGCGGACAGCTACCTGTCCGTCGACAAGCTGCTCGAGGTGGCACGCAGGTCCGGCGCCGACGCGGTGCACCCCGGGTACGGATTCCTCTCCGAGAACGCGGCCTTCGCCCGCGCGGTGCTCGGGGCCGGGCTGGTCTGGATCGGGCCACCGCCCCACGCGATCGAGAGTCTCGGCGACAAGGTGACCGCCCGCCATCTGGCCCAGCGGGCAGGCGCCCCGCTCGTCCCGGGCACCGCCGATCCGGTCCGGGACGCCGACGAGGTACTGGCGTTCGCCGACCGCTTCGGACTGCCTGTGGCCATCAAGGCGGCCTTCGGCGGCGGTGGCCGCGGACTCAAGGTCGCCCGGACGCGGGCGGAGATCCCCGAGCTCTACGAGTCCGCGGTGCGGGAGGCCGTGACGGCGTTCGGCCGCGGCGAGTGCTTCGTCGAGCGCTACCTGGACCGGCCCCGGCACGTCGAGACGCAGTGCCTGGCGGACCACCACGGCCAGGTCGTGATCGTCTCCACCCGGGACTGCTCCCTGCAGCGGCGACACCAGAAGCTGGTCGAGGAGGCCCCGGCGCCGTTCCTGTCGGAGCTGCAGGTGGAGGAGCTGTACCGCGCCTCCCGCGCCATCCTCACCGAGGCGGGCTACGTGGGGGCGGGTACCTGCGAGTTCCTCGTCGGGCAGGACGGGACCATCTCGTTCCTGGAGGTGAACACCCGCCTGCAGGTGGAGCACTGCGTCTCCGAGGAGGTCAGCGGCCTCGACCTGGTGCGGGAACAGTTCCGGATCGCGGCGGGCGAACCCCTGGGCTATGCGGACCCGCCGCTGCGGGGCCACTCGATCGAGTTCCGGATCAACGGGGAGGACCCGGGACGAGGCTTCCTGCCCGCGCCCGGCCGTCTGACCCGCTGGTCGCCGCCGCACGGTCCCGGGGTGCGCCTGGACTCCGGCGTCGAGCAGGGCACGGTGGTCGGCGGGGCGTTCGACTCGCTCCTGGCCAAGCTCGTGGTCACCGGCGCCACGCGCCAGGAGGCTCTGGCCCGGGCACACCGGGCACTGCACGAGTTCCAGGTGGACGGCGTCCCCACGGTCCTGCCCTTCCACCGTGCGGTGGTCCGGGACCTCGCGTTCGCGCCGGAGGACCCCAAGACACCGTTCCGGGTGCACACCCGCTGGATCGAGACCGAGTTCGCCACCGAGCTCACTCCCTGGACGCCGCCGTCCACCACCGCGGACGACCCAGCGGACGAGGCAGGTACGCGGGAGCAGATCGTCGTCGAGATCGCGGGCAAGCGCCTCGAGGTGAGCCTGCCCGCCGGCCTCGTCTCGGGCAAGGGGCGACCTGCCACTCCGGGCCGCACGCAGACACGGCGCTCCGCCCGGCGGGCGCAGGCCGCCGAGGCCGGGGGGAACGCGCTCACCGCGCCGATGCAGGGCACCATCGTCAAGACCGCGGTCGCCGAGGGGGACACCGTGGTCGCGGGCGACCTGGTCGTGGTGCTGGAGGCGATGAAGATGGAGCAGCCCCTCACCGCACACAAGGCGGGCACGGTGGCCAGGATGTCCGTCGCCGTCGGCCAGGCGGTCACGCAGAACACGGTCATCTGCGAGATCTGCGACTGATCGTCCGGACCCCACCGCACCGATCGGCCGGCCCGAACCAATGTGTCACTGACCCAAATGGTCGACTCGGCTGTCGAGTCGACGTGGTACCACGTGGGGCGGCCTCTCCGGCCCCGACATCACCCGCGCCGATGATCCCCGCCACCGCCCGGGCAAGTGGGCCGACACCTGGTCGACGTGTGACGCAGATCTCATCCGGAGTCGATGCTCTTCTCGGGCAAGCGGTATCACGAGGGGTGGCAGATCCTCCTTGTTCATGGACGGAGGGATGCACGAGAAGTTCGGGGACGCGCACGGACGAGGTGGCGGGAGCACGGGGCCCCGCCGCCTTGTCGCGTCCGGCGCTCTGCCGATCCACCCCGCTCACTCGGGCCGCCCATCCCCGTGATCAGGGTGTGCGGCGCAACTGACGCGCGGCCTCCACGAACGATCCGGAGAGCGACGGGTAGACGCTGAAGGTCTGGGCCACCTCGTCCACGGTCAGCCGCCCCGCGACGGCCAGCGCCACGGCGAAGATGAGTTCACTTGCCCGCGGGGCCACGACGACGCCACCGAGCACCTCGTGCGAGCGCTCCCCGCAGAACAACTTGACGAAGCCGTCACGCACCCCCTGCATCTTCGCCCGGGGATTGGTCGCCAGAGGCAGCGTGACGGTACGGGCCCGCACGTCTCCGGCGGCGATCCGCGCCTGGGTCCACCCCACGGTCGCGATCTCCGGGGTGGTGAACACCGTGGCCGCGACGGTGCCCAGATCCAGGGGCGTCACCGCGTCCCCGAGCGCGTGCCACATCGCGATCCGCCCCTGCATCGCCGCCACCGAGGCCAGGGCGAACACGCCGGTGCAGTCCCCCGCCGCGTAGATCCCTCGCGCCGTGGTCCGGGACACCCGGTCCACCGTCACGTGCCCACCCGGACCGACCGCGACTCCCGCCTGTTCCAGGCCGAGGTCCTGCGTGTTCGGCACCGCCCCCACCGCGACGAGGCAGTGCGAGCCTCTCACCGTGCGCCCGTCCTCCAACTCCACCCGCACCCCGTCGCCCTGGCGCACCACCGAGGCCGCTCGGGAGCGCGACAGCACCTGCAGCCCCCGCCGGGCGAACACGTCCTCCAGCACCGCGGCGGCGTCCGGGTCCTCGCCCGGAAGCACCCGGTCCCTGCTGGACACCAGCACCACCTCGGCTCCGAGCCGGTCGTAGGCACTGGCGAACTCCGCTCCCGTCACCCCCGAGCCGACCACGACGAGCCGTTCGGGCACGCTCGTCAGGTCGTACAGCTGGGTCCAGGTGAGGATCCGCTCCCCGTCCGGTCGCGCCGTGGGCAGGATCCGCGGCCGGGCGCCCGTGGCGAGCAGCACGACATCGGCGTCGAGCCGTCCCTCCGGCCCGCCGTCCGCGGGGTGCACGACCACCTGGCGCGCTCCCGCCAGGCGGCCCCGGCCGACCAGCACCACGACCCCCTCGGCCTCGAGCCGGCGGTGGATGTCCGCGGACTGCGCTCTGGCCAGGCTCATCACGCGGCGGTTGACGGCGCCCAGATCCACCCGGAGCCCGTCCCCCACGCCGAGTTCTTCCGCGGAGTCCTCGAGCGACATCATCTCGGCGGAGGCGATCAGCGTCTTCGACGGCACCACGTCCGTGAGCACGGCGGCACCGCCGAGCCCCTGCTCCTCGACCACCGTCACCCGTGCACCCAGTTGGGCCGCCACGAGTGCCGCCTCGTAGCCCCCGGGACCGCCCCCGATGATCACAACGGAAGGCGCCGCCGTCCCCGATCGTCCGCCTTCGCCGTCCGCCGTGGGCCCAGGGCCCGCCGCCGGGCGCCCGTGCTCCGCCGCAGGATGTTCTTGATCCACCACAGGATGCTCTTGACCCGCCACAGGCCCATCCTGACCCAGGAAGGCGATCACGGCGCGGCACGCGCCGGTCCTGCGGTCGGGCATCTCACCCGGCCGCGGGGCGGCACACTCTGCCCGCGCACCTGTCGACACCCCGGAACCGGCCGCGCACGACACAAATGTGCAGCAGGAATGCGGCACGCCGGGCGCGACGCCGGGATCCGGCATCTCTACCCTGGTGCCATGGCTCTGTATGCGGCCTATGGCAGCAACCTCGACCCGGAGCGGATGGCGAAGCGGGCGCCGCACTCGCCGCTGTACGGGAGCGGGTGGCTTGTCGGGTGGCGCCTCACGTTCGGTGGCGAGGACGTCAGCTGGGACGGCGCCCTGTGCACCGTGGTCGAGGACCCGGACTCACAGGTCTACGTCGCCCTCTACGACCTGACGAGCGCCGATGAACGCAACCTCGACGAGTGGGAGGGGTTGCCGATCGCACTGCGCCGCAAGTTGCGGGCCCGCGTGCACACTCTCGACGGCGACGTCCTGGCGTGGATGTACGTGCTCGACGCGTACGAGGGTGGACTGCCCAGCGCGCACTACCTGGGGCTGCTCGCGGAGGCGGCCGAGGCCGGAGGAGCGCCGCAGGATTACGTCGCGGAGTTGCGCAACCGCGCCTGCACCACGATCGACCCGCCGCTGCCACCCGCGGAGTGAACGCGTCCGCGGCCGGACCCCCCTGGTCGCGGGAATCCGCGGCTGCACTTGACGGGTCGCGGACCCCCGCGATCGGGCCCTTGGTGCCGCTGGAGGCAGCGGACCCGCGAATCCTGGCCGTCACGGCGGCCGGGCAGATCGCCGAGGCGACCGGGGTGGCGCGTCACGACGTCGCGGTCGTGCTCGGTTCGGGGTGGGCGCAGGCGGCCGACCGCTTGGGCGAGACGGTCGCGACCCTGCCTGCGAGCGCGGTGGCCGGATTCCCCGGCACGGCCGTGGCCGGGCACCTCGACGCGATCCGTTCGGTGCGCGGCCCGGGGCCGACGGCCCGGCGGGTGCTCGTCCTCGGTGCGCGTGCACACCTCTACCAGGGGCTCGGGGCAGCGGCCGTCGCGCACGGCGTACGCACCGCGGCCGCCTGCGGCTGCACGGTCGTCGTCCTGACCAACGGCTGCGGCGGCCTGGACCCGGACCGACCTCCCGGCACCCCCGTGCTGATCAGCGACCACATCAACCTGACCGGGGTCTCGCCGGTGCTCGACGGTCGGTTCCTGGATCTCACCGACCTGTACTCCCCGCGACTGCGGGACCTGGCCCGTGCCGTGGCCCCCGATCTCGCCGAGGGCGTGTACGTGCAGTTCCCCGGACCGCACTACGAGACCCCGGCCGAGGTGCGGATGGCGGGGATCCTGGGTGGCTCCCTGGTCGGGATGTCGACGGCGCTCGAGGCGATCGCCGCGCGGGAGGCCGGGCTGGAGGTACTCGGGCTCTCCCTCGTGACGAACCTCGCCGCCGGGATCTCCCCGACACCGCTGCGGCACGAGGAGGTCGTGGCCGCCGGGCAGGCTGCGGCGGACCGCTCGGCCGCCCTGCTCGCCGGTGTCCTCGCCGTGCTCTGAGCCCGCGACCGACTTCGCTTCGGCGGTCGCGCTTGTCTTCCGCGTCCGATCGACCGATGACGGTCACGTGACCGACGACCGACCGGTGCTCCCGCAGGCATCCCCAGCGCCTGCGGGATCCGGTCCAGTGCCCCGGACACGGACACATCCGGCCGGTCCGTCGGAATGATCAGGCGGCCATCGGTCGGACCCCGGGGAGGGCCGCCCTTCGACCGGCGTCTCGACGAACTGGAGCGGCACCGGGGGTTCGACATCGTCGCCAGGCTCGACCGGGCCCGCCGCCTGGAGGCCGAGGCCGAGGCGGCCGGGTACCGGCGCTGGAGATCCGCGCAACCCTGCTGGCTGCCCGAGGGGACTTCGAGGGCGCCTACCAGGCCCACCGGGCCTTCCACGACGAGTGCGTCATTCGCCGGTCCGATCAGCAGGAGGCCGCGGCCCGCACCCGGTGCCCTGGAGTAGATGATCGCGGACACGGTCGAACGGCTGTCATCGATCCGGACAGATGCGCCGACCGGTCATGGGGGGACCTGGCCGAGGGTCTGACGGTCACGGTCAGCATGGGGATCGCCGTCGCCCGCCCGACGGACACCCCCGCCACCCTGCTGGCCCGGGCTGACCGTCACCTGTACCGAGCCAAGGAACTGGGTCGCGACCGCGTCGTGGCTGACACCGCATCGCCGTCCGGAGCGTCCTCACCCAGGCGTCCCGCGCACCGGCCGCAGAGCTCGCGCCGCGACCGCACCGAGATCACGAAGTGCACGGCCGCCGCGACCACGCAGAGAGCACGGTCCCGGCCGGATTCCCGGGACTTCCGCGTGTCCCGCAGGCCGCTGCGGCATGATCGAGGAATCGGCGGCGCCGCTTCCCGGTGGTGCGCCGCCGGTCCTGCCCGAGCCGCCGGGGAGAGCGAGGCTCACCATGCAGCGCAGACAGCAGGGAACGCGGATCCGGGCCACGCGGGCGCGCAGGGCACTGCGGATCCCGTCCGGCAGGACAACCCGGGCGGTCCTGTCCGGGTTGGTCGGCGCCTTCCTGGTGGGCACGACGGTGCTCGCGACGGCGGCCGCCCCCGCCGAGGCCTGCGCCCACACGCCCCGGACCTCGAGCATCGCGGGCCAGGTGCTCAGCAGCTTCGACCCGATCGGCTATGCCACGGTGACCGTGTTCGACGCCAGGACCCACAGGGTGCTCGGCCGGCAGGTGACGGACGGCGAGGGCGACTACGTGATCACCGGCCTGCCCGCGGTGAGGATCAAGGTGCAGGCCAGCAAGGACGGCTTCGTGACCGACTGGGCGAGCCACCAGCCGAACTGGCGCACCGCAGACGTCTACCAGTTGTTGCCCGGCCAACGCCTCACCCAGAGCTGGGACGCCGCACACGTGCTCTACCTGGACATCGCCCGTACCGCCACGATCGGCGGCCGGGTGCTCGGTGCCGGTCTGCCCCTGCCCCACGCGCGGGTGACGGTGATCGAGGCGGCCACCGGCCGAGCCCTGCGGGGCACCATCGCCGATGCTCACGGCGACTACCTCGTCACCGAACTGCCCCCCGTCCAGGTGATCGTGCGCGCCACCCACCGGGGCTGGTACCCGGGCTACGCCGACGGCACCAGCGACCGCCGGACCGCCACGATCTACACGCTCTATCCCGGGGACGTGCTGACCGGGTCGGTCGCTCCCCCGGTGCTCGTGCTCGACCTCGTGCGCCGGCACGCCCACTGAGTCCGACTCCACACGGGTTCCTGCCCGGGGGTGGGCAGCGCTCCGCCTCCGGGCCGTCCGTGAGCCACGCCGTGGGTTCCCCGCTTCGCTGGAGCCCCGTGACCCGTGGCTTCCCCGCCTCACCGGATTCCCGCCGTCCGGACGCCGGGAATCCCTACCGCGGCTCGGGCACCGGGGGGAGGTCCTCCGAACCGTCGCAGAGCTGGCCGGCCACGCAGCCCCGCTCGCCGCACGGGATCCGGATCCCGAGTCGCTCGGCGATGGAGGCCAGGCTGGCCGCGAAGAAGGGTTCGGGGTTGTCCAGGCAGAAGTGCAGGTGCTGGAAGACCTCCATCGCCACCATGCCGTAGAGCTCCACCCAGCTCACCAGGAACTGGTTGAGCGCGGTCAACGGCAAGGTCGAGGCGTCCGTCCCCAGCTGCTCTCCCGTGCGTTGCCGGTGCGCGGACAGCTGGCGAACCAGGTCGGGGGGCAGGACGTCGTCCGGGGGCACCGGGAAGGGCCGGGACTGCCACAGGTCGACGAAGATCTCCGTGAAGGTGCTCTCGAAGCGGACCCCGGCCTTGTGCGGGGCGCCGATGGGCTCCCCCGGGATGGGCACCGGCTTCTGACCGCGCACGGGCGAGGCGAAGAGCAGCGCGAACTCCTGGGGGTTCGTGGTCGCCCAGTGACGGAAGGCCGCGCTCGCGCAGATCAGACGGCAGCCGGCGTCATCGTGGCCCACCTGGGAGCGTGAGGCCACGAGCACGTCGCAGAGCTCGTCGTAGAGATCGACCACGAGGGCCCCGAGCAGCTCCTCGTGGCTGGAGAAATAGCGGTACAGCCCGGGCGCGGTCATGCCCATCTCCCGCGCGATCGCGCGCAGCGTGACGCTGTGCGGACCGTCCTCGACGAGCAGGCGTCGAGCGGTCGCCTTGATCTCGTGCACGGTCGCATCGCGTAGCCGCTGCCGTCTCGACAGGTGACTGGGCACACCCATCACTGAAGCGACACTCCTTGACTCGGGATACCGTCATACTCAATAGTAAACACCGTTCACGTCGGTGTCACCTGGCAACGCCAGCGTGCACTGCTCACGTCCTCGGCATCGTCCCAGCGTACGCGGGAAATGAGAAGAAGGAGATTCAGCCATGCTGCACAGGTGGGGGCGCACGGTGGCCCGGCGCCGCCGGGCGGTGCTCGGCACCGCCCTCGTCGCGTTCGCGGTCGCCGTCCTATGGGGTCCGGGCGTGGTGGGCGCTCTGATCGGCGGCGGCTTCGACGACCCGAATGCCCAGTCCACCCGGATCGAGACCCGTACGGTCCAGACCGTCGGACGCCAGGGCACCGACGTCGTCGCCCTGTTCTCCAGCACGACCCTGCACGTGGACGACCCCGCCTTCGCGCGGGCGGTCGAGGCAGATCTCGCCGCACTGCCCCCGCGTCTGGTCACCCGCACGACGACCTGGTGGAACTCGCACGCGCCGGCTCTGGTCTCCCGTGACCGCCACGCGACAGCCGTCCTCGTCCAGCTGTCCGGAGCCGATGTCACGGCCCGCGGCGACCAGTTCTCGGACATCGAGAAGCAGCTCCGTGGGGTCGGTGGGGGCCTCACGGTGCAGCTCGGGGGCGAGTCCGCGCTCAACCGGCAGATCAGCCACCAGGTCTCCTCCGACCTCGGCCGGGCCGAGACCCTCTCGATGCCCGTGCTGCTCGTGCTGCTCGTGCTCGTCTTCGGCAGCCTGGTGGCGGCCTCGCTCCCCCTGGTCATCGGCGTGTTCACCGTTCTCGGCTCGTTCGCGCTGCTCCGGCTGCTCGCCGCCTTCACCCAGGTCTCGGTGTTCTCCATCAACCTGGTGACCCTGCTCGGCCTCGGTCTGGCGATCGACTACGCGCTCTTCGTGACGAGCCGCTTCCGCGAGGAACTGGACGCCGGGGCCGACACCCCCCAGGCGCTGGCGATCACCATGGCGACCGCGGGCCGAACCGTGCTCTTCTCCGGGATCACCGTCGCCACGTCCCTGGCCAGCCTCGCACTCTTCCCGCAGGTGTTCCTGCGCTCGATGGCCTACGGCGGGGTCGCGGCGGTGCTTCTCGCGATGCTCTGCGCCGTCACCGTGCTCCCCGCCCTGCTCGCGGTGCTCGGCACCCGGGTGAACAGCCTGCGCCTGGTCCGTGGACGGCGCGGGGGCGCGGGCACCGACCGCCGTCTGTGGGCCCGGTTCGCGTCCACCGTCATGCGCCGTCCGATGATCTTCGCCGGGGCGACCGTCGCCGTGCTCCTCGCCCTGGGCCTGCCGTTCCTGCGGGTGCAGTTCGGCGGGATCGACTCCCGCGCGCTGCCCGCCCACGCCGAGGGCCGGGTGGTCGACGAGCGGTTGCACAACGACTTCCCCGGTTCGGACGCCTACCCGATCGACGTGCTCGTGGACGGCGGCGGCCCGGCGGCAGGCGCCCGGTTCGCCACGGCGGTCACCGGCCTTCCGGGCGTACGCGGGGTGACCACGGCGGCGAGCCACGGCACGACCACCCTGCTGGAGGTCGCCCCGGCCGCCGGCACGCTGGACCAGCCCACGCTCGACCTGGTGCACGACATCCGTGCCCTGCCCGCACCCGACGGCGCCCAGGTCCTGGTCGGCGGATCCAGCGCCCGACACGTCGACCTGCGGCACAGCATCGGCAGCCGCCTGCCGCTGATGGCCGGGTACGTGGTGCTGGCCACCTTCGTCCTGCTCTTCCTGGCCTTCGGGTCGGTGATCCTGCCCATCAAGGCCATCGCGATGAACGTGCTCTCCCTGGGCGCCAGCTTCGGGGTGGTGACCTGGATCTTCCAGGACGGTCATCTGTCCGGTCTGCTCGACTTCACCTCGACGGGCACGGTGGAGACCACCCAGCCGATCCTCATGCTGGCCATGCTGTTCGGTCTCTCCATGGACTACGAGGTCTTCCTGCTGAGCCGGATCGCGGAGCGTTACCGGCACACCGGCGACCCCGTCACGGCGGTCGCGGACGGCCTGCAACGCACCGGGCGCATCATCACGAGCGCCGCGCTGCTCCTGGTCGTGGTGATCGGGGCGTTCTCCACCTCGGGCATCACCTTCATCAAGCTCATCGGTGTCGGCATGGCCGTGGCAATCGTCGTGGACGCGACGCTGGTCCGGGCCGTGCTCGTCCCGGCCCTGCTACGCCTGCTGGGCCACGCCGCCTGGTGGGCCCCCGGACCGCTGCGACGTTGGCAGGAGCGGTCCGGGTGGGGCGAGATCCCCACCGCCGAGGACCTCCAGGGGGACGGAACACCCCCCGAGCGCCCGCTCGTCCTCACCTCCTCCTGATCCGCTCCCGATCCGAGGGGGCGGACCGGTCCTCGACCGGCCCGCCCCTCGGTGCCCGGCCGGTTGGCCCGTCGGCCGGGCACCGACCCGCGTCCCCTGCCGATCTGCGTCCCCTGCCGATCTGCGCGTCCCTCGCCGGCCTGCCCGGCGCCTGACTTCCCGGTTCCACCCCGGTCGACCCGGCCCACGAGTAGGTTGCCCATCGTGGAGGACTCCCACTTCCGGCAGTTGATCACCGCTGCAGGCACCTGGCGGGACGGAGACCCCGACCCCCACACCCGGGCGGAGATCGAGCGCCTCGTCCGTGAGGCCTCGACCGGCGGGCTCCCGGCGAGGGACGTGGCGCGGGCGGAACTGGCCGACCGGTTCCGCGGTCCGCTGCCGTTCGGCACCGCCGGGCTGCGCGGACCGATGGGGGCCGGACCGAACCGGATGAACAGGGCCGTGGTGATCCGCACCAGCCGAGGGTTGGCCGACCACCTGCGCGGAGCGTTGGGGCCCGATCCGGCCCGGGTCGTGGTCGGGTTCGACGGACGTCACCGGTCGGAGGTCTTCGCCCACGACTGCGCGGCCGTACTCCGGGCGGCCGGAGCCGAGGTGCTCGAACTCCCGCGCCCGCTGCCGACGCCCGTGCTCGCCTTCGCGGTGCGGCACCTCGACTGCGACGCCGGCGTGATGATCACCGCGAGCCACAACCCGGCCCGGGACAACGGGTACAAGGTGTACCTGGGAGGGCGCATCGACCCAGGTCCGGGTCGCGGAGCCCAACTGGCCCCGCCCGTCGACCGGCGGATCGCCGACCGCATCGCCCTCGTGGGCCGGGCCCTGGACGTGAACCTGACGACCCGCGGACGGCGGGTGCTCGGGGAGGACCTGGTCGAGGCCTACCTCGACGCGGCGATGGACGTGCCCACCCCCGGTTCCCCCCGACAGATCCGGGTGGTGATGACCCCCTTGCACGGCGTCGCCGGCACCGTGCTCACCGCTGCCCTGGTGCGAGCGGGGTTCCCCGCCCCGATCCCGGTACCCGAGCAGGCCGACCCCGATCCGGACTTCCCCACCGTGCCGTTCCCGAACCCCGAGGAGCCGGGGGCCCTGGACCGGGCGCTCGCCCTCGCGACGGCGGAGGACGCCGACCTCGTGATCGCCACGGACCCGGACGGGGACCGGTGTGCTGTCGCCGTGCCCTGGAACGAGCAGGGGTCCCAGAGCGAGCAGAGGTCCAGGGACGACCAGAGGCCCCGGGACGACCGTGGGCACGGTGCCTCCCCGGACGGCGGTCGGCGCAGACGCTGGCGGATCCTGCACGGGGACGAGGTCGGCGCACTGCTGGGCGAGCATCTGCTCAGCCGGCCGGTGGGCGGGCGTCGCGGTGGCGAACCGGGAGCGGACACGGTCGCCACCACCGTGGTCTCCTCCCGTCTCCTCGCGCGGATCGCCGCCGCACACGGTGTGCGCCACCGCATGACCCTCACCGGCTTCAAGTGGCTCGCCCGGGTGCCCGGACTGCTCTACGCCTACGAGGAGGCGATCGGCTACTGCGCGGCCCCCGCCCAGGTCCGCGACAAGGACGGCATCACCGCGGCCCTGCTGGTCGCCGAACTGGCCGCCGGGCTGCGGGCGGCTGGCAGTTCGCTGCCCGAGGCCCTCGGCGTCCTCGCGGCCCGGCACGGCATGCACGCCACCGAACAGGTCTCCTGGCGGCTGGCCGGGAGCGGCGAGGCCGGCGCGCTGATGGCCAGGCTCCGCGAGGCACCACCCCGATCCCTCGCCGGGCTCGCGGTCACCTCGGTGCAGGACCTGTCGGTACCCGGGAACGGCGACCTCCCGCCCACGGACGCGCTGCGCTGGTACGCCGGTGACGACCTGCGGGTGATCGTGCGCCCGAGCGGCACCGAGCCGAGGATCAAGTGCTATCTGGAGGCGGTGCTGCCGGTCGATGGCCAGGATTCCGACCTGTTGCGCAGCCGGTGCGAGGACGTGCTGGCGGCGACTGCGTCAGATCTGACGAATCTCCTCACTCCCGGACACAAAGACCCAAGAGGTCCACATCCGGCGTGATCCCCGAAAATGACTCCGAGATCAAGATCGACTACCGTGTGACACGGGTTGGCGACATACTGTTCCCGAGCAGCGCACTTCCCTGACAAACAGGTGCACGCCGGACGACACGACCCGCAACACCAGACAAACAGGACCTGCGGAGGTGTAACACCGGAGGTGCCTCGAGCGATCAGCCCTGTGAAGGCGGGCAGATCCGGAGTTGTCGTGGTGGTTGCAAGTGATCAAGATAAGGAGCGTGCGGTGACGCCGAGAACGACGCACATCGTGAGCGCTCCCGCCGTGCAGAGCCTCTACGAGCTCGGCCGGCGGCTGTTCGAACAAGGTGACTACGCCGAGGCAGGCCTGGCATTGACGCGGTGCCTGCGCCTCATTCCCGGGGACCGGCAGGTCTCCTATCTCTTGGGTCTTGTCGCCCTGCAGTCGGGGCAGACGGACCAAGCCATCGCAGCGTTGCGATTCGTGGTGGAGCGGGACGACAGCGACACGCTCGCGCGACTTGCCCACCGACACCTGGCGAAGATCAATCCAGAGTCCGAGCTGGGCCTGGTCCAGCGGCGACGCCCGCGGAGGCGGACGCGCTCGCTGGCCAGCTGAGAGGTTCACGCCTCGGCCGGGTCACACCAGAAGATCTGGCGACCCTGGAGGGACGAGCTTCTCCCTGACGCGTGTTCCACAAGCGCGTCGCCGACCGCGTACGTGGCGGGGAGGTCCACGTGCGCGGTCGGACCATTTTGCGGCGACCATGGTGTCCCGTTGTCCCTGTGCAGGGGACAACGGGACATCGTCACGGTCAGCGCTGCTCGGCCCGGTCCATCGCGGCGACGGCGGCGTTCACCAGGGCCGCTCGGGGCAGATCCCGGCTCAGCCCCTGGTCGTCCACGGCCAGCACCACCAGCAATCGGCCGCGTTGCAGGACGATCGCGTAGTCGCCGTAGAGCTCCGTGTCGGCCCAGCTGTTCATCGAGTAGACGAAGCCGGTCTCGCCGGTCAGGTCGCTGATCCGCTCGATCGTCTCCCCCTTGCCGGGGTCGGTCGTCCGCGTGCTGGCGTTGACGCCGCAGCGGTCCCGGAGCTGCTGCAGCGAGTCCTGCGCCGTGGTCTCGCTGCCTGCGGCGGACAGCACCTCCAGCAGCGAGCTGGAGCGATTCGGCAGCTCGTAGCCGGCCACCCCCTCCTGGGCCGGGTCGGCCATCGGCCGGAACCAGCAGCGCAGCTGGCTGGGCTTCTGGTTCGCCTCCCACTCAGCCCAGTACGACGCACCTTGGTCCGTCCTGGTCCGTGTCCAGGCCGAGTCGCCGGCATGCAGGACGGGCAACTGCGCCGCCGGCAGGAAGGCATCCGGCAGGGACAGCGGCGCTGGTCCGCCATCGCGCCCGGTCCGGCTGGACCCCGTCGATCCGGTCGGGTTCGTGGTGAGGGGCGACGACGAGGACGTCGGCCCGGTCGTGGGGGTGACGGGCCCGGCCGTCGGGCTCGGCACCGCATTGGTCACGGTGGTGGCCGGACCGTTGTACAGAGCCTGCGGCCCGAGCCGGCTGTGGACAACGAAGCTGAGCACCCCCACCAAGGCCAGGGTGGCGACCGAGGCAGCGGCGACCCGGGCTCGGTCACGCCGGTCGCCGCGCCGACGCAGCTGGTCGACCGGCGGCAGCGGGAGCGCGGACAGGTCGCCGTCCAGGTTGTCCAGCCGAGAGGCCAGTCGGTCGAGCTCAGACATGGTTCCGCCCCTCCCTGATCATGGTCACATCGCCGAGGTCACCGATCACCTGGGCCAATGCGGCCCGTCCTCGGACCAGCCGGGCCTTCACGGTGCCCGTCGGAGCTCCGGTCTCCCGAGCCACCTCCTCCACCGTCAGCCCGACCAGGTGGAACAGCACCACCGCCCGGCGCTGCTCCTCCGGGATCCGGCGCAGCGCGTGGACCAGCGCGACGTTGTCCGGCGACGGCTCCGGGGTCGGCTCGGCCGCGCCGTGCCGCAGTTGGGCGGCCAGCCCGATCCTGGCCCGCCGCCAGCGGCTGGCCGCGACCCGCCAGGCCACCGTACGCAGCCACGCCTCCGGGTACTGCGCCTGCCGCACCCGCGACCAGTGCTGCCAGGCCCGGGTGTAGGCCTCCTGAACGCAGTCCTGCGCGTCCGCGGCGTTGCCGGTCATGGCGTACATCTGGTGCAGCAGCCGGCGGCTCGTCGCGTGGTAGAACGCGTCGAAGTCACTGCTGTCCCTCACACCCCGCCCCCTTTCCCGTGCCGGCGGCGACCCCGTCGCCGGTTCGTCGGGAGGGATAAGTCGTCAGGAGGCCATCGGGTTGCACGACATCCGGAGAACTTCCGGAATGCGACCGCGCTGTGCCCGGCCCACTCGGCCACCCGCACGGCCGGCGCTCCCCCGTCGAGCCAGCCCGAGAGGTCTCGCCCGCCCCACCGGCGACAGCGGCTCCCGCACGGCTCGGACCGCGATGGTGCTCGGGCGCCGGGGACTCGGTGTTCAACGCCGGGCATCCGGTCCTCAGGTGCCGAGCACGCGCAGGATCACCTCGACGACCACGCAGAAACCGAGCAGGAACGTGCTGCCCCGGAACCAGCGCACCTCCACCGTCTCGCCGCTCGACCCGGCCGGACCGCCCGTCCCCGGGGCCGGATCCTGGGGACCGCCCCCCTGGTTGCGCATCGCCCGGGCGCCCGGCCCGTCCCGCCAAGCCGCCCATCGTTGCTCGACCATGAAGGCCGCGGCACCGGAGTCGGCCCGCAGATCCCGGCTGGACCTCGGCCCGGGGGGTTGTTCCGCCGACGGGTTCCGTCCAGGCCCCTGGACGGCGGACCGACGGTCATCGCGGGCTCCCCGGGATCGCGCGTTCCCGAAGATCGTCTCCCCGCCGCCCATCCTGCCCAGGACTCCTGGTCTGCCGGGAGCCGCCGCCGCCCAGCTCTGCCAGCCCCGGGTCTCCGTCACCAGGGTCAGCGCGAAACGCGTGTCCACCCGCACCAGGCAGTGCCAGGGCACCCGCACCATCCGGAACACGTTCCACAACTCGATCCCGCGGCCGTTCACGGTGACCGCCGGGCGCCACAGGACCGCGTAGGCCAGGGTGCAGACCCCCAGGAGCAGGGGAAGATCGAGACCTGTCTCGTGCCAGCGACCCGCGGCGAAACCGGCCACCGTCCACCACAGGCAGAAGGCGACCACCGCGAGGGCCGCCAGACGCACCGCCGTCGGGCGGTAGGTGAGGGACTCTCCGTCCACCGGGCCGGGCACGCCCCCATGCTGTCATCCGCGACTCGCGACGGGCCACGTCGGGGAGCCTCCGGCTAGGCTGCCACGCCATGAACGGCCACCGCCCGACGATGCCGCCGACGTCCCGGGAGCTGCTCGGGATCCAGGACCCCGCCGATCCGGCCCTGACGCACTGGCTGGAGGGGCTGCCCCCCACGGACCCGCAGGAGGTGGCCGCGGCGGTGGGCAGCGGCCGTGAGCGGGGGTTCGTGTCCCTGCCGAGCCCGGCCGGGCGTCCGTCCCTGGCCGTCCTGGACCTCCTGACCGGGCTCCTCGACCTGACGACGTTGGCCGCCACCGACACCCCGGAGACCGTGGCCGCGCTCTGCCTGCGCGCTCGTCGCCCCGATCCCCGGGATCCCGGGTGCCCGGCCACCGCGGCGGTCTGTGTCTGGGGAGACCTCGTGGCGTCCGCCGTGGCCGCATTCGACGACCGTCCCGGACCGCGCCCGCGGGTCGCCGCCGTCACCGGGGCGTTCCCGAGCGGGCGGGCAGAGCGAGTGGTGAAGCGGCTCGAGGCCCGCCAGACCCTCGCCGCCGGCGCGGAGGAACTCGATCTGGTCCTGGATCGAGGTTCCTTCCTCGCCGGGCGCCACGGCGACGCACTGGTCCAACTGCTGGACATCCGTGAGGCGTGCGACGAGGAGGCGGAGCGCCGCGGTCGACCGGTGCTGTTGAAGGTGATTCTCGAGACCGGCGAGCTCGGTCACCTCGACACGGTCAACCAGGCGGCCTGGCTCGCCCTCGCGGCGGGTGCCGACTTCGTCAAGACCAGCACCGGTACCCGCTCGCCCGGTGCGACGCCCGAAGCCACGCTGGTCCTGCTGCGCGCGGTACGGGACTGGCAGGCGCTGACCGGCCAGGCCCGCGGGGTCAAGCCTGCGGGCGGGATCCGGACCGTGCCCGAGGCTCTGAGTCACCTCGCCCTGGCCGCCGACGTCCTGGGATCCGGCGCCCTGCAGCCGACGCGCTTCCGGATCGGGGCCTCGAGCCTCCTGGAGGACGTGCTGACGCACCGCCGGCCCCGGCCCTCACCGGAATCGAACCCTCCAGAACACTACTGATCGCCGGAACAACCCTGGTGACAGGAACAACTCTGGCTGCCGGAACAACCCGGGCTGCCCGAACACCACTGTCAGCCGACCAGGGTCAGCCGGGTGACCCCGCTGTCCATGAGGATTCGCCGATAGCGGGCCAGCTCGTCCGGCCCTGGCTCCAGGAGGTCCCGACCGCAGGGCCGTACCCCGGTGGCGCGGTAGGCGTTGACCCGCACCCGCAGGTGCGGGTCCAGTTCCAGCAGCCAACGGGCGGTCTCCGCGAGGACCTCGTCGGCGTCGTTCAGCCCCGGGATGAGCAGCAGCCGCACCTCGTACAGCAACCCCGAGGCAGCGAGCTTCCGACACCCTGCCAGCACCCGGGCATTGTCAGCGCCGGTGAGCACCAGGTGCATCTGCGGGTCCAAGGCCTTGAGGTCCACCATGACCCCGTCCGTCACCGGGGCGAGCAGGTCCCACACCCCGGGATCGGCGTCCCCGTTGCTGTCGACGAAACGGGTCAGGGTCTGGGTCTCGGGATCGGCGGCCAACGCGTCGAACAGGGCCCGCACGAAGTCGGCCTGGCCGGTGGCCTCTCCTCCGGTGACCGTCACCCCGCTGAGGAACGGCGCGGCGCCGCGGATGTCGGCGACGAGATCGGTCACCGTGGTCGGCGCCAACCACGGTGGGTGTTCGGGGATCGTGCAGGGGTTGTGGCAGGCGAGGCAGTCGAACTGGCAGCCCTGCAGGAACACCACGTACCGGTTGCCGGGGCCGTCCACCGCGGAACAGGCCACGATGTCGGTGACCAGACCTGTCAACTCTTGCCTCGCCACGTTCACCCGCGCCTTCCCAGGATCTCCTCGACCTTGCGGGCCGCGGCCTCGCGCAGCGCCACCACGTCCCGGCGCCGCGCGTAGAAGCCTGTCACCCGGGGAGTCACCGGTCCCGCATCCACGGCGACACTCGCGGCCACCTCGGGCACCCCCACCCGCAGTGCCCCCCGGAGGAGGTCCTCGGCGGCGCGGGGATTCTCCACGACCGCGGGATCCAGACTCACCTGTTCGCAGATCCCCGCCGGGAACATTGCGCTCAGCGGAGCGGCGGCCCGAAGACCTTCGTAGGGCCGTGGGGGCGGCGGTTCCAACCGGCCGGGGTCCACCGGCACGGACCGATCGGCGGGGTCGAAGACCGCGCCCAACCCCGTTCCGGCAGCCCCGCGGAGCATCGCCCGGCCTGCGGTGCCGTCGCAGTACGGAAGCGATTCGGCCGCGACGAGCTCGGCGACCCGATCGGTGATCCGCAGTGCGGCCTCCGCGATCAACTCCGGTTCGGGGGAGGCCGTGTCCACGCCCAGTGCCCGGCGGGCCGCCTCGGCGACACCCGCGAGCTCCAGCACCGCGGTGAACCGGTCGCGGTGCACCAGCCCCTCCCGGACGAGCCATGAGTCCTCGAAGAAGGTCGAGCCCTCCACCCGATCGCGCACCAGGAGCCGCAACCGGTACAGCGCTCTGCCCACCCGCACGGGCAGCACGGACTCCAGGTACGGCCTGAGCCCCGACTCCGACGGCACCCGTGCCGAGGGCGCGCCGTCGTACTCCGGAGCCCCACCGGGTCCGAGCCCTCCCGAGGTCCCGACCAGGTCCAGCACGGTCACGGCGTGCACGCCACCGCCCGCAGGCACCGACCGTCCGCACCCGACCGGCACCAACCGCAGACCCTGGTGGCCGCCCGGAACCTCTCCTCCCGGAGCGCTCAGCGCGGCCAGCGAACCGCCGGGCACGGCCAGGGAACCGCCGCGGACGACCGCGAGGTCGCGCCGCCCGTCCGCCAGGTGGATCCGCCCCGTGGCCAGCAGGGTGTGCACCGCCTCCTGGATCAGGCCGTCGTCCCGGCCCGGGTCCGGCCGCACGAACAGCAGCGCCTCGGATGTCCGGCCGTGCTCGCGTTCGGCGCGCAGCAGCGCCTCGGACACAGGCGTGAGCTCGGGACCCACCACAGCCGTGGCGGAACCAGCCGCGAGGTGATCGAGCTCCTGCCAGAACGACCCGATCTCGGCGTCCACCACGTCCGGATCGACGCCGGTCGCCAGGGGCAGGAGCAGAGCGTCCAGGGACCCGAAGGCCGGTCCGTGGTTCAGGCCCGACGGCAGGGCCACGACGGCGGCCCGGAGGGCCCGGAGCGCCTGGGTGAGAGTCGTCACCCCGGGGAACTGGAGGTGATTGCTCCCTCGTTTCACCAGGCGTGCGTACTCCGGGGCCAGACTCCAGGGCCCGATGCTGGACATGTGTCCACGCTAGGAAGGCGACTCCCGTCCGCGTGGGCCGAACGTCCCGGACCCGGACACGACGGTTCGTCCGACCCGGCTTCGCGAAGATCGCGGAGTAGGGTCCCGATCACGCAGCCGCCCAGGAGGACGGGGACATCCAGGAAACCCCGGACGTCCTGCGCGACCCGGCCCACCCCAGGAAGACGGAGGAAGTCATGCTCATCACGACAGGCAACGACCTGCCCGGTTACCAGATCACGCAGGTCCTCGGCGAGGCGTTCGGCCTCACCGTCCGCTCGCGCAACCTCGGTTCCCAGATCGGTGCGAGCTTCAAGTCCCTGGTCGGCGGTGAGCTCAAGGGCATGACGACGATGCTGGCCCAGGGACGGGAACAGGCGATCGCCCGCCTGGTGGAGGAGGCCGGTCGTCGGGGCGGCAACGCCATCATCGCGATGCGGTTCGACACGAGCGAACTGGGCACGACGTGGACCGAGATCTGCGCCTACGGCACGGCGGTCGTGGTCCGTCCCCTGGCCGGCTGACGGTTCCGAGAGCCGGACTGCGACGGCACCGCCACTGACGACGGGCCGCTCACGGGTCCTGCTGTGCACCCTCAGCACGTGCGCACTCCCGGAACGTGGCGTCGGCGGGTTCCTCGCGAGCCTGCCGACGCCCCCGTTCTGGGTCCCTGCCTCACAAACCCGGCTCGCGGCCCTGTCTCACAAACCCGGCTCGTGGCCCTGTCTCACGACCCCGCCCGCTGCCCGGGGGGAGGCACGCACCTCAGCCGCGGGCCGAGGCCCAGACCGCGCCCGCCGTCACCAAGCCGGCGAGTGCCACGGCTCCGGCCAGCCAGGGCAGAGGCCTGGGAAAGGGCAGGGGCGCACCGGTCCGCATGGCGTGCTCCCGACGACGCCAGCCGTTCACCGAGGTCACCGCGGCCGCGGCGCCGACGAGGCACAGGAAGACCGAGACGACGTAGAGCACCTCGGGCAGGTCGGTGACCCGCACCAGCGAGGTCAGTCCCACCCCCGCGCCCACCACGGCCAGTCCGGTCCGCACCCAGGCGAGCGCGGTGCGTTCGTTGGCCATCGAGAATCTCGGGTCGGGATCGGTCTCCGCGGGTCGCCACGGACCGGGTCCTGGGACGAGACCGGGCGCGCATCCCCCCGGGGCGGCGGACTCCCCTGTAGGTACCAGCTTCCCCACAGGTGCGGAGACAGGCTCTCCCGCAGGCACCGGCTCCGACCCTGGTGTCGACGCTGATCCCTCGGCGGCAGGACCGCTCACGGCGAGGTCACCGGATGCCGAGCGCGAGGGCCACCAGAAGGCGTGTCCCCACGGCGACGGCCCGCTCGTCGACCACGAGATCCCCCTGGTGCAGGTCGTAGGTCCGTCCCCCGGGAGTGCGCGTACCCAGCCGGGCGAGCGCCCCCGGTACCTCACGCAGGTACCAGGCGAAGTCCTCGCCTCCCAGGGACTGCTCCGCCAGGGACACCGAATCCGGTCCGAGCACTGCCCGGGCGGCCCGTTCCAGGGCATCGACCCGGAGCTCGTCGTTGTCGACCGGTGGCACCCCCCGGGTGACCGCCACCTCCGAGGTGACGCCGTAGGGGGACGAGACGGCAGCGACCAGCTCCTCCACGATCTCGGCGACGACCTCCCAGGTACGCGAGTCCATGCACCGCAGACTTCCCTCGAGCAGTCCCTCGGACGGCACCGCGTTGGCCGCGTGCCCGGCTTCGATGCGTCCCCAGGTGAGGTTGACGACCGAGCGCGGGTCGATCCGTCGCACCATCGCGGCCGGGACCTGGCTCACCACCTGGGCGAGCGCGTACACCAGGTCCGCCGTGAGGTGCGGGCGCGAGGTGTGACCGCCCGGTCCGTGCAGCACCACCCGGACATGGTCGAACGCCGAGGTGATCGCCCCCACCCGGGACCCGATGCCCCCGACGTCCAGCCGCGGGTCGCAGTGCAGGGCGTAGACGGCGTTCGCTCCCTCGAGCACACCGGCTGCGACGACGTCGAGGGCCCCGCCCGGTGTCACCTCCTCGGCGGGCTGGAACACCAACCGCACCCGACGGGGCGACCGTCCGGGGAAGTCCTCGCCGAGGAGCCGGGCGAGCAGCAACCCCGCTCCCAGCACAACCGTGGTGTGCACATCATGGCCGCAGGCATGCGCGATGCCGGGAACCGTCGAGGCGAAGGGCAGTCCGGTGGTCTCGGTGACCGGCAGCGCGTCGATGTCCGCGCGCAGGGCCACGATCGGGGCCCCCGGATCCCCGATGTCGCAGTAGAGCCCGGTGCCCGACAACGGCTGCGGATCGAGCCCGGCGGCCTTCAGCCGCTCGCCCACCCGCTCGGTCGTGCGCACCTCGTACCGGCTCAGTTCTGGGTGGGCGTGCAGGTCCCGGCGGAAGGCGACCAGCTCGTCGTGCATTGCCTCCACCTGCGCGGAGAGAAACTCGGTGGTGGCTTGGGTCACGCGCCGTGAGCTTACCCAATCGCACCGCGCCCACCAGTCCGGACGGACCGGCGCCTCGGACCCCACGCTTCGGACCGCGGACCTCGGACCCCACGCGTCCGGCCTCGGCGAACCGTCAGCCCGTGGTCACGGGCAGCCCGGCCGCCGACCACGCGACGATGCCGCCCTTGAGGTCGACGGCCTTGGCGAACCCGGCATCCACCAGGCGCGACAGCGCGCCGGCCGAACGCACTCCCGTGCGGCAGTAGAGGGCGTAGCTCTTCGTGCGATCGAGCCCGGCGACCTTCGCGCCGAAATCGGCCGCAGTCACGTCAAGGTTGACCGCGGTCATGATGTGGCCCTGCGCGAATTCCTCCGGCGTGCGCACGTCCAGCACCACGACGTCGGGCTTGCCCACGAGCGCCTGGAACGCGGAGACGTCCAGGTGCTGCGCCGCACCGACCGTGGCCACGGCCCCCGGGCTGCCGGACACGCTCGACGTGGTCGGAGCGGACACGGAGTTCCCCGAGCCGCATCCGGTCAATGTGACGAGGAGGAGCAAGCCGGTCGAGAGCGGAACAGCGGGACGGCGGGCGACGGACACGGGATCACCTCTCGGGAAGGGCGGCGCTCGGGACACGCAGGGCGGCGCACCGGACCCCGGCGGCTGCACACGCCCTCACGACGCCGCACCGCCCCACCCGGGCGCGCCGGGAACAGCCAACCAGAACCGGACGGACCAGGAGCGACCGGTCCCCGGGCCGAGGTCCCTGCCGGAAGCGGACCGAGGCCGGTGCCCGAGCAGACGTCGCTACCGGAGCCGGACCGGGGACACCGGCCCCGAACGGAGGTCACCGCACGAACGGACGCAGCAGACGCCAGGCCGCGGCGAGCAGTTCCGTGCGCAACACCCCGGCATCGGCCGTGCGCAGCACCGGATCACCGCCGATGAGCATCAGACCCCCTCCGACCATTGCCACCGCCACCTGGCGGGACACGTCCGGGGACGGCCCGTTGAGCTGAGCGCTCAGCCGGACGATCCGGTCCTGCTGCTCGGGATGGGTGCGCAGGATCTGCCCGAGTCCGGGGTCTCCCTGCAACGCGAGCATCACCGCACCGTGATCCAGGACCAGGTCGACCAGGCCCTCCACGACCAGTTCCAGGCGACGGGCGGCGTCCGGCTCGGACTCCGCGGCGGTCAGGAAGACCTCCATCTGGTCGAACGCGGGCTGAACGACCGCCAGGATGATGTCCTCCTTGGTCTGGAACTGGAAGTAGACCGCGGCCTTGGTGAGTCCGAGGTGGTCGGCGATCATCTGCAGCGAGGTCCCGCCGATCCCGTGCTGGGCGAACAGCTCCAGGGCGGCGATGATCACGCGATTGCGGGTCTCCCCCCGGCGTCCCACCGGCCTGGCCATCGCCCTGCACCTCCCGGCTCCGCCCGTCCCTGTCAGCCCTTGTCAGCCACGCCCACAGCCGTCCGAGGTTGCCCCTACCGGTCGGCGTAGCCCACCACGGGTTCCGGTCGGCGTAGCCCACCCCAAGTTTGCGTCGCCGTCGCCCACCACGGGTTCCGGTCGCACGGTCCACGACGCGTTCCGGTCCCACGGTCCACCAACGACTCGCGGCCTCCCGGAAGGTACCGCGCGGACCGGGTCCGGGACGAGACACGCGCCACGTCCGGAGAGCTAGCCGATCGTGTAACATAGAAACCTAGCCGATCGACTAGCTAATGGGGATGCTCGCAGGAGAGCCCCGCCGCACGGACGACGGCGCGGCACACCATCGCGGTCCGGGGGATCGCACCGAACGCCCGGGGAGGCGCATCCATGGCCACATTCCTGTACCGACTGGGCCGGGCGGCATACCGCCGTCACCGACTCGTCGCGACGCTCTGGCTGCTCGCGCTCCTGCTCGCCGGCGTCCTGGCCGGGACGATGTCCGGCACGATGTCGAACGCGTTCTCGCTCCCCGGCACCGAGTCGCAGCGGGCCCTGGACCTCCTCGCGCACCGCCTGCCCGGCTCCGGCGCGGACGGCGCGTCCGCGCGGGTGGTGTTCGTCGCGGACGGCACGTCCAAGGTCACCGCCCCCGGAGCCACCGCCGCCGTGGAACGCGCCGTCACCAGGCTGACGGCATTGCCGCACGTGGCCTCGGTCACCGACCCGTTCCGCACGGGCGCCCTCTCCCCGGACGGGCGGACCGCCTACGCCACCGTGATGTACACCGTGCGCGCCCAGCAGATCACCGACGACGACCAGCGCTCGCTCTTCGCGGCCGGCCGTACCGCCACCTCCGCCGGGCTCCGCGTGGACTTCGGCGGCGAGGCCGCAGCGGCGAAGATCCGCCAGGGCGGGTCGGAGGGCATCGGACTGGCCCTGGCCGCGATCGTCCTGGTGATCACCCTGGGATCGCTGGTCGCGGCCGGGCTTCCCCTGCTCAACGCGCTGGTGGGCGTAGGGCTGGGCATGCTCGGTATCTCGACCGCATCCGGTTTCGTCGAGATGAGCACGACGAGCGGGACCCTGGCGATGATGCTCGGACTGGCCGTGGCCATCGACTACGCGCTCTTCATCCTCTCCCGCTACCGGCAGGAACTGGCCTCGGGCCTGCCCGGACCCGAGGCTGCGGGGCGAGCGGTCGGGACAGCGGGCTCCGCGGTCGTCTTCGCCGGGGCCACCGTGGTCATCGCGCTCTCCGCGCTCTCCGTCGTCGGCATCCCCTTCCTCACCGCGATGGGTCTGGCGGCGGCCGGGACGGTCGCCGGCTCCGTGCTCATCGCACTCACCCTGCTGCCCGCGATGCTCGGTTTCCTGGGGAGCCGGGTCCTGGGCCGTGCCGCGCGCCGACCTCGGACGGACGCCGGCCCGGCCCTCGCCGACGCCACCTCCGCCCGCGGGACGGCCAAGGACGCCACCGCCCTCCACGGCAACGCGACGGCCGGGACCACGGCGCACACCTGGGGCAGCCGTTGGGCCGGCTTCGTCCAGCGCCGTCGGGTCGTCGTGCTCCTCGCGGTCGTGGCCGGACTGGGCGTACTGGCCGTGCCGGCCGCGGACATGCGTCTGGGCATGCCCTCGGACGGGACCGCGGCCTCGGGCTCCACGCAACGACGGGCCTACGACGAGATCGCCGCGGCGTTCGGACCCGGCGCCGACGGACCGCTTGTGCTGGTCACCGATCTCACCGAAGCCCGCGACCGCTCCGCCGCCGTGGCCACCCTGCGCGCCGGGCTCACCGCGGTGCCCGGCGTCGCCTTCGCCTCACCTCCGGTGCTGAGCCCGCGCGGGGACCTGGCCATCCAGACGGTCGTGCCGACGAGCGGCCCGGACGACGCGAGGACCGGTGACCTGGTGCGCGCCCTGCGCGACCGGACGGCCGGATGGCGTCTGACGACCGGCGCTCCGACCTACGTGACGGGCGCCACCGCCGTGGCCATCGACGTCTCCCGGACCCTCGACGACGCCCTGTTGCCGTACCTCGCCATCGTCGTCGGCCTGGCGCTGATCCTGCTGCTCCTCGTGTTCCGCAGCCTCGTCGTCCCCGTCAAGGCCACCCTCGGCTTCCTGCTCAGCATGGCTGCGACCTTCGGCGCCGTGGTCGCCGTGTTCCAGAAGGGCTGGGGCGCGAGCCTGCTGGGGGTGCACAACACAGGGCCGATCCTGTCCTTCCTGCCGATCCTGCTGGTGGGCCTGCTCTTCGGCCTGGCGATGGACTACGAGGTCTTCCTCGTCACGCGGATGCGCGAGGAGCACGTGCACGGCGCGGACGCGCAGGTCGCCGTCACGAAGGGCCTGACGCACGGAGCCCGTGTGGTCACCGCCGCCGCGACCATCATGGTGGGCGTCTTCAGCGGCTTCATGCTCTCGGACGAGACGATCGTCAAGTCCATGGGCTTCGCCCTGGCCGCCGGCGTGCTGTTCGATGCCTTCCTGGTCCGCATGACGCTCGTGCCCGCGGTGATGTCGCTGCTCGGGGAACGAGCCTGGTCCCTGCCCCGCGCCCTCGACCGGGTGCTCCCCGATGTGGATGTCGAGGGGGCCCGCCTCGCCGCCGCCCTGGCCGCCCCCTCGGCCGGGGTCACGCCCCCGTGGCCCCCGAGGCCGCAGCCCGGCGTCGAGGACGGCGATCCCAGGACGGTCAGCGAGGACGAGCGCCCGCCGACCGGGTGGAAGGAGTTCGACCCGGTCCCCAGACCTCTGGCCGTCCGGCGACCTCAGTGCCTTCCTGACCCCCTGGCGCTCACTGCTGCAAATCGATCCCGAGGTCGACGTACAGGAACCCCCGCCGGCCTTCCGACGGGGGTTCCTCCACGACCGAGATCGCGGAAGATCACGAGGAGACGGTCAACGTCACCTGCTTGATCGGGGGGATCCCCGTCTCCCAGGGGCGCAGGTACGAGAAGGAAATCTTGGCCACGCCCTGCGACTGGACGAGGTATCGGAAGTAGCGGGTGCCCCCGACTCCGGCCCATCCCGAAGGAGCGGGGTCCTGCACGTAGTCGGAGCCGAGCAGAACCACCGAGCCCGTGGAACCGGCCGGCACCGATTGGGTCCAGGTGTAGCCGGTGGACGGATTCTCGTAGAGGGAGACCGAGAAGATCGTTCCCACGGCGAAACCGCGTGAGAGGTCGACGACCGCCGGAGCGTCCCGTGGAACCTCGACCAGAACACCACGGTCCACAGGGGACGTCGTGGTCGTCGTCGTGACGGGCTTCGTCGTGGTCGTCGTCGTGACGGGCTTCGTCGTGGTCGTCGTGGTGACGGGCTTCGTCGTGGTCGTCGTGACGGGCTTCGTCGTCGTGTGAGTTCGGGTGGGGCGCGACAGCGCCTGGGCGCCGGGCGAGGCACCTGCTGCACCATCGGAGGCGATCGCGGTGAGAAGTCCGACGGCGACGGCTGCGGCTGTCGTCAGGGACATGAGTCGAAGATTGCCGCGCATATCAGTACTCCCGTGACGAAGCTCTCGATCCGGCCGGCGGAGCCGACACCGTAGCACTCGGCGCGATCAAGGAACAGGCCCTCGGAGTCGGAGGACCCCCCGTACCTCGGGGACCGGCACCGCCCGCCCCGACCATACCGCCGTGGATCGGGGAGGCACCGACTCACGTGGCAGGGGCCCGCCCCTGACTTGGCTGCGTCCAGTCACCGACGATGCGGTTCCGTCCCTGGTGCTTGGCCTGGTAAAGGGCCTCGTCCGCCGCCTGGATCAGACCTGTCGCCTCGATTCCGGGTACGGGCCGAGCCTCGGCGATGCCGATGCTCACTGTCACCACAGGTGCCACCGGGGATGCGGCGTGCGGGATCGCGGCGGCCGCCACCAGCGCGGCGAACCTCTCCGCCACCGCCTGAGCCCCGAGGAGTCGCACGCCGGGGAGGATGACGGCGAACTCCTCCCCACCGTATCGGCAGGCCAGATCGCGAGGCCGACACGCCGACTCCTTCAGACAGGCGGCAACCTCGCGAAGTGCCTCGTCCCCCGCCACATGTCCGTAGAGATCGTTATAGGTCTTGAAGAAATCAATGTCGACCATGATGAGCGAGACCTCACCTCGGACGTCCCGCTGGTACTGCCAGTGGTACGCGAGGTGACTGTCGAACGCCGCACGGTTGGAGATCTTTGTCAACGCGTCCCGCAGCAGCAACCTGTGCAGTTCCTCATTGGCCCTTTGAAGCTCGTCCTCGGCCCGGCGGCGGGTGGCCACCTCACTCGCGAGTTCCTGGGTACGGCGCCTGACCAGTTCCTCCAACTGCGCCGCATGATTGTGCAGTTGCTGATTGGTGAAGATCGCTTCCAGGGTTCGGCTCAGATCCCTGTGCAGTACTTCGCTGACATTGACCGGTTTCCGGACCCACTCGAAAAGAACGTACCCGAACTCATGCTCGCGGGCGGTCAGAGGCTGCATCACGAGAGAACCGGCGGCGGCCTCCTTCTGCAGTGGCTCCGGGAGCAGCTCTCGAGCCGGGAAGGTCGCCGACGATGTCGCGTACGATCGGCCGTGGCGGTAGTGCAGGACCAGACGTGCCAATTCGCCGGGCCCATCGCCCTGCGGATCGGATGCTTCCTCGAAGACCACCACGAAGCAGCGGATGATCCCGAGCTCTTCCATGCGCGCGAGGAGTTCGTCGAAGACCTGCTCGAGCTTCGTGCAAGCGTGCATGGCGCGATTGAAGCCGAGGACGGTGTCCTGGGCCGTCAGGCGGTTGTAGGCATCCTCGAGCAGGAGATTCTCGACCTCCGGGTCGTGATCGGCAGAGTCGGCCCGATGCCGGCTCGACTCCCTGACCACCAGGACCGACGGAACCACGATCGCCACTCCAGCCGCAGCACCGCCGATCTCGGCGAGGAGCTGTCGGGCAGCGGCCATACCCTGGCCCTCAAGATCCTGGTCGACGGTGGTCAGTCCGGGCGAGGAAAGGGACGCAGCCCGCTCGTTGTCGAATCCGGTGACCATGACGTCCTGCGGGACCCTCAGCCCGGCGTCCTTCGCGGCGCGGAGCGCACCGAGCGCCGAAAGGTCATTGGCCGCGACTATCGCGTCAATTTCCGGGTGCCGGCGCAAGAGCTGCCGGGTCTCCCGATAGCCCGCGTCCCGCTCGAACCTTCCGTCGATGACGAACTCGTCGTCCGGGTCCACCCCGCGGCGGTCCAACTCCTCACGGAACACCTGTTCGCGTGTGATCGAGTCCGCCTGATATGGAATCCCCCGGACGTGGGCCAGCAGCCGGGCGCCCCGTTCGTCCAGGAGGTGCGCCATGAGTGCCCGCATTCCCGTCTCGTTGTCCCCGTGGACCCAGGAACCGAGTGCGGTCGATCTCCCGATCCGCACCACAGGCTTGCCGAGGTCCCCGAACAGCTGGTCGTACTCCCTCTCCCCCTCGGGATCCATACTGTGCATGATCAAGAAACCGCTGGGATCGGTGCTCCTGAGAAACCGCCGCAACGAGTGGAGAGGCCCCGAGACGAAGGGGTCGTTCACCCAGACGAGCATGGGCCGGTCGCTCTCGGCGAACACCGAGGCGGCCCCGTCGATCACGCGTGTCTGGTACGGGTCCAACCCGGTCACGATGACGACCACCATGCGCGCGAATGGGCCGATCACATTCCTCGGCACCTCCCGCCGGGTTGAACAGGACGCCGCCGCCACCTGCTCCTCGTTCGTCGGACACCCGAAGGGGGACCTTGAGGCGCTCGCCGCCGAGCCGCCGCTCCGACGCCTTCATGGGTGCGACGGGGAGGAACCGGCACGAACAGGGATCACCGTTGCGGCCGCAGCACCCGCCCCGTGCCCGGAGCGGCGAGAACCTGCCCGTCCTCGAAGACGCGCTCCCCCCGCAGCACGACCCTGCGTACCCGCCCGAACCCGCGCATGCCGGCGAAAGGCGTCCAGGCCGCCCTGGTGTGCAGCCCTTCGGCGGAGATCTCGAACTCGACCGGCTCGACCTCGACCACGGTGTCGGGCTGCTCGGGAAGGCCGAGGATCGCCCGGGGGTTCGTGGCGCAGCGGGCGATCAGGTCCGCGCGGGTGAGCAGCCCCTGCCGCTCGGCCTGGAGCAGCAGCGGCAGGGTGGTCTCGAGGCCGGGGAAGCCGAAGGCCCCTTCCTTCTTCTCCGCGGCGGTGTGCGGGGCGTGGTCCGACTCCACCACATCGATCCCGTCCAGGTGCTCCCAGAGGAACTCCACGTCCGCCTTGGTGGCGAGCGAGGGACGCACCTGGCCGAAGGCGCCCCACTGCGCGGCGTCGTCCTCGGTGAGGAACAGGTGGTGCGGAGTGACCCCGCAGGTGACCGGCAGGCCCGCCCGCTTGGCCGCCAGCACCGGCTCGAGTTCGGCGCGGCACGACACGTGGCACACGTGCAGGCGCCGGCCACTCGCCGCGGCGGCGGCCAGGGCGGTCCCGACCACGTCGGATTCCGCGTGCACGAGCACCGGCCCGGGACCGGGCCAGGCCCGCATCACGTCGGCCACACGCTCGACGTCCAGCAGGTACCCGCCCGTCGTCACGTTGAGGTAGAGCTTGACGCCCCAGGCCAACCCCGCAGGATCGGCCAGCTCGGGCAGGTCCTGCCCCAGCGAGCCCAGGTAGAGGCCGACATCGCAGACCACCCGTGAACTCGCGAGCTCGGCCTTGGCGCTCAGCACGGCAGCGCCCGTCACGGGAACGGCGTTGTTGGGCATGTCCAGGACGGTGGTGAAGCCGCCCGCGAGCGCGGCGCTGGTGCCGGTGAGGAAGTCCTCCTTGTGGGTCTGCCCCGGATCCCGCAGGTGCACGTGCAGGTCGACGAGACCGGGCAACCGGATCAGCTCAGACTCCACGTCCGGAACGCTACCGGGGGGTGTACGAGGTCGCCGAGTCGGCTCCGGGCAGGCCCTGCTCCGCGGAGGGACAGGACCCCGCTCCGCCCACAGAGCGGTGGGCACCGGCTCCTGGGAGCCGGTGCCCACCCGTGGTGCTCGTACGGTCGCCGTGCGATCAGAAGGCGTCCGGCGGGGTGTAGGTGCCCCAGATGTTCCGCATGGCGTGGCAGACCTCGCCGACCGTGGCCTTGGCGGCGAGGGCCTCCTTCATCGGGATGAGCAGGTTCTGCGTGCCGGTGGCCGCGGAGCGCACGGCGTCCAGGGCCCGCTCCACGGCGTCGTTGTCGCGCCCCTTGCGCAGCAGCGCGAGCCGCTCGGACTGCTCGGCCTCGATGGCCGGGTTGACCCGCAGCGGCTCGTAGGGCTCCTCCTCGTCGACGGTGAACTTGTTCACCCCGACGATGGTCCGCTCGCCCGCGTCGATCTGCTGGGCGACCTGGTAGGCGGAGTCCTCGATCTGCTGCTTCTGGAAGCCCTGCTCGATCGCCGCGACCGCGCCCCCACGGTCCTCGACGGCCTGGATCAGCTCGGTGATCTTGCCCTCGAGCTCGTCGGTGAGTGACTCCACGACGTACGACCCGGCGAACGGGTCGACGGTCTTGGTCACGTCCGTCTCGAACGCGATGATCTGCTGCGTGCGCAGGGCGAGCCGGGCGGCCTTCTGCGTCGGCAGGGCGATCGCCTCGTCGTAGGAGTTCGTGTGCAGGCTCTGCGTGCCGCCGAGAACCGCACCCAGGCCCTGCAGCGCCACCCGGACCAGGTTGACCTCGGGCTGCTGCGCGGTGAGCTGCACGCCGGCGGTCTGGGTGTGGAAGCGCAGCATCTGCGCCTTGGGGTTGGCCGAGCCGAACTCCTCCTTGACGATCCGCGCCCAGATGCGGCGGGCCGCCCGGAACTTGGCGACCTCCTCCAGCAGCGTGGTGCGGGCGACGAAGAAGAAGGACAGGCGCGGGCCGATGTCGTCCACGGTCAGGCCGGCCGCCTGGGCCGCACGCACGTACTCCTTGGCGTTGGCCAGGGTGAAGGCGATCTCCTGCGCGGGGGTCGCCCCCGCCTCGGCCATGTGGTAGCCCGAGATGGAGATGGTGTTCCACTTCGGCATCTCGGCCTTGCAGTAGGCGAAGATGTCGCTGATCAGGCGCAGGCTCTGCTTCGGCGGGAAGATGTAGGTCCCGCGGGCGATGTACTCCTTGAGCACGTCGTTCTGGATGGTGCCGGTGAGCTGGCCACCGGCCACGCCCTGCTCCGCCGCCACCAGTTGGTAGAGCAGCAGGAGCACCGAGGCGGGGGCATTGATGGTCATCGAGGTCGAGACCTTGTCCAGCGGCAGGCCGCCGAACAGCACCCGCATGTCTTCGATCGAGTCCACGGCCACGCCGACCTTGCCGACCTCGCCCGAGGCGATCTCCTCGTCGGAGTCGTACCCCATCTGGGTGGGAAGGTCGAACGCCACGCTCAGACCGCCGGTTCCCGCGGCGACGAGCTGGTGGTACCGCTCGTTGGACTCCTTGGCCGTGCCGAACCCGGCGTACTGCCGCATCGTCCAGGGCCGACCGGTGTACATGGTCGGGTAGACACCCCTCGTGTAGGGGTACTTGCCCGGCTCGCCCAGTCGCTCCGGATCTGTGTCCGCCAGATCGTTCGCGCGGTACACCGGCTTGATCGGCAGCCCCGACTCGGTCTGCGACTCGCCTGCCATGCTGAGGACCTCCTCCTGCGGGGCGCTCTACCTCGCTCCTGCGCGAGACGTCCGCGGAGCCGCCGCCGACGACACACACCCTCGGGGCCAGGCTACTCACCGCTGCGTGCGGTCGATCCGCACCCTCACCCCAGGTGCGCGCGGCGAGAACCGGGGGGCTTGCAGGGCATTCCCGGAGCATCCCTCCACCACGGAAGGGCCTGGCCGGACCGGGACGTAGGTCCGCGCCGTGAGCACCCCCACATACCGTCGGCCCGTCCCCGGCAGCCGTCACCGCGCGGCGCCAACCCGCAGGTCCGAAGGCCCAGACCCTGACGCGTATCGTGGCACCGGCGATGCCGCCAGCGGGTCGCGCCACGCAGACGGCCCGGCGGCAGCCAACGTGCCCGGGCGAGGACCGTGCCCGCAGACATCAGGACCGCGAGGAGATAAACGACATGCCCAGTGGTGCCACGCCGGCGACGGCGGTCGGAACCGGAGTGAGGTCGCCAGGACGCGCCCAGATCGCGGAGAAGACCCTGCGCTCCGACAACTGGCGGCGCAGCCCGTTGACCATCGGCGGGATCCTCCTGTTCTTCGTGGGCTACACCTTGGTCCGCGTGTTCATGAACAAGTACTACTACGTGCACGGCCTGCACTACCTGACGCCGGTCTACTCCCCATACATCAGCAAGGCCTGCGTCCCCGGGGCCTCCGACTTCGGCACCCCGCTGCCCAAACTGCCGGTCGGCGTGCACCTGGCGATCCTGATCTTCCCGATCCTGGCCGGCTTCCGCGGCACCTGCTACTACTACCGCAAGGCAGGTTGGCGGGCACTGTGGTTGTCGCCCCAGGCCTGTGCGGTCGCCGAGCCGCACAAGAAGTACACCGGTGAGTCCCGCTTCCCGCTGAACCTGCTCAACTGGCACCGGTTCTTCTGGACCGCCGCGAGCATCCTGCTGCTGGTCAACACCTTCGACGCGATCAAGGCCTTCACCACCGAGGACGGCTACCACTTCGGCCTCGGCAACGTGATCATGCTGGTCAACGTGTACCTGCTGTGGATGTACACGCTGTCCTGCCACGCCTGCCGCCACGTGGTCGGCGGCCGCCTGAAGCACTTCTCGAAGCACCCGGTGCGCTACCGCATGTGGACCTTCGTCTCGAGGATCAACCCGCGGCACGGGGACTTCGCCATGGCGTCCCTGTTCACGGTGATCCTCACGGACGCCTACATCATGGTGCTCTCCATCTTCGAGGCCCACGGCCACACCATCCCCGGCTGGCTGTGACAGCACGCCGGCCGTCGTCCCCCCGTCGAGGCGCGGACGACGCCCCCCACCCGTTCCCCTTCCTGATGCTCCCGGCGTGAGGACACACGACTGATGACCACCACAGAACGGCACTCCTACGACGTGCTCGTGATCGGCGCGGGCGGCGCCGGCCTCCGCGCGGCGATCGAAGCCCGCGAGCAGGGCCTGCGCACCGCCATCATCTGCAAGTCGCTGTTCGGCAAGGCCCACACCGTCATGGCCGAGGGCGGCATCGCCGCGGCCATGGGCAACGTGAACTCCCGGGACAACTGGCAGGTCCACTTCCGGGACACGCTGCGCGGCGGCAAGTTCCTGAACAACCCGCGGATGGCGGAGCTGCACGCGAAGGAGGCCCCGGACCGCGTCTGGGAGCTGGAGACCTACGGTGCGCTGTTCGACCGCACCAAGGACGGCCGGATCAGCCAGCGCAACTTCGGCGGTCACGAGTACCCGCGCCTCGCCCACGTCGGTGACCGCACCGGCCTGGAGCTGATCCGCACCCTCCAACAGAAGATCGTCTCGCTCCAGCAGGACGACCTGCGCGACCACGGCGACCCCGAGTACGCGCTCAAGGTGTTCGCCGAGTGCACGATCACCGAGCTCCTGCTGGACGGCGGCGCGGTCTCCGGCGCGTTCGGCTACTGGCGCGAGTCCGGCACCTTCGTGGTGTTCGAGGCTCCCGCGGTGATCCTGGCCACCGGCGGCATCGGCAAGTCCTTCAAGGTGACGAGCAACTCCTGGGAGTACACCGGCGACGGCCACGCCCTGGCCATGCGCGCCGGCGCGACGCTGATCAACATGGAGTTCATCCAGTTCCACCCGACCGGCATGGTCTGGCCCCCGTCGGTGAAGGGGATCCTGGTCACCGAGTCGGTGCGTGGGGACGGCGGGGTGCTGCGCAACTCCGAGGGCCGCCGGTTCATGTTCGACTACATCCCGGACGTGTTCAAGGCGCAGTATGCGACCACCGAGGAGGAGGGCGACCGCTGGTACACCGACCCGGACAACAACAAGCGGCCGCCGGAGCTGCTCCCGCGTGACGAGGTCGCCCGCGCCATCAACTCCGAGGTCAAGGCCGGTCGCGGCTCACCGCACGGCGGCGTGTTCCTGGACGTCTCCACGCGCATGCCCGCCGAGGAGATCATCCGTCGGCTGCCGAGCATGCACCACCAGTTCAAGGAACTGGCGGACGTCGACATCACCAAGGAGGCCATGGAGGTCGGGCCCACCTGCCACTACGTGATGGGTGGCGTCGAGGTGGAGGCAGACTCCGCGGCCGCCCTGGTGCCCGGCCTGTTCGCCGCGGGCGAGGTGGCCGGCGGTATGCACGGGTCCAACCGTCTCGGCGGCAACTCCCTGTCCGACCTGCTGGTCTTCGGCCGGCGGGCCGGCGCGGGAGCGGCCGAGTACCTGCGCGGCCTGGGCACCAAGCGTCCCCGCGTGCTCGACACGGATGTCGAGGCCGCGACGAAGAACGCCGTGGCGCCGTTCCAGCCGGAGGGCGACGGGCCGTTCGAGAACCCGTACACGGTGCACCAGGAGCTCCAGCAGACGATGAACGACCTCGCGGGCATCATCCGCCGCGAGGGCGAGCTCCGCGAGGCGCTCGTCAAGCTGGAGGAGCTGGACGCGCGCGCCCAGCGGGTGATCGTCGAGGGCCACCGCCAGTTCAACCCGGGCTGGCACCTGGCGCTCGACCTGCGCAACATGATCATCATCTCGAAGGCGGTCGCACTCGCCGCCCTCGAGCGGACCGAGTCCCGCGGCGGTCACACCCGCGAGGACTTCCCGAAGATGGACCCCCAGTGGCGGGGCGTGAACCTCGTCGTCTCCCTCAAAGGCGAGGGCGCCAAGGCCGAACCGGTGCTCAAACGGCAGCCGATCCCGCCGATCCGCGCGGAACTCCTCGAGCTCTTCGACGAGGCCGAGTTGAAGAAGTACCTCACCCCCGAGGAGCTCCCCTCGGCCAAGAAGGAGGGAAACCGGTGAGCCACGACGCCCACTTCAAGATCTGGCGTGGCGACGCCGCCGGCGGGGGCCTGAAGGACTTCACCGTCCAGGCCAACGAGGGCGAGGTCGTGCTTGACCTGGTCCACCGGATCCAGGCCCAGCAGGCCCCCGACCTGGGGGTGCGCTGGAACTGCAAGGCCGGCAAGTGCGGCTCCTGCAGCGCCGAGGTCAACGGCAAGCCGCGCCTGATGTGTATGTGCCGGATGAGCACCTTCGAGCCCACCGAGACCATCACCGTGACGCCGCTGCGCACCTTCCCGGTGATCCGCGACCTGGTCACGGACGTCTCGTTCAACTACGCCAAGGCCCGGGAGATCCCGGCCTTCGCGCCGCCGAAGGGCCTGGCCCCCGGCGACTACCGCATGGCACAGGTGGACGTCGAGCGCTCGCAGGAGTTCCGCAAGTGCATCGAGTGCTTCCTCTGCCAGAACGTGTGCCACGTGATCCGTGACCACGAGGAGAACAAGCAGGCCTTCGCGGGCCCCCGCTTCCTCATGCGCATCGCCGAGCTGGACATGCACCCGCTCGACACCGCCGACCGCAAGCTGGCTGCGCAGGACCTGTACGGGCTCGGCTACTGCAACATCACCAAGTGCTGCACCGAGGTGTGCCCCGAGCACATCAAGATCACCGACAATGCGCTGATCCCGATGAAGGAGCGCGTGACGGACCGCAAGTTCGACCCGATCATCTGGCTCGGCTCCAAGCTGGCCCGCCGCAGCAGCTGACCACGCAGTCCCGGGGAGAACCGGCCGCGGTTCTCCCGCACGGCGTCATCGCGAACGGCCTCGGCCCTCGGGTCGGGGCCGTTCGTGCGTCCGGCGAGTCCCACGGCGCAGGGGAAGCGGCCGCGACGTCCGCACGAGGTCCGAAGCACGCCGGCCGCCCCGACAACAGCACGGGGCCCGGACGCCGAGAGGTGTCCGGGCCCTGCTGACTCAGCTGTTCAGGTCCTAGCTGTTCAGGTGCTGCTCGTTCAGCTCGCGGTGCAGGTCACGGCCGGCACGGAGTTGCTGCCGGTCCAGGAACCCAGGAACCCGAAACTGGTGTTGGCGCCCGCGCCGAGGGAACCGTTCCAGGAGAGGTTCGTCGCGGTCACGGACGAACCGCTGCTCGTGACGTTCGCGTTCCAGGACTGCGTGACCGTCTGCCCGTTCCCGAAGGTCCAGGCCACCTTCCACCCGCTGATCGCCGAACTGCCCGCGGTCACGGTCACGGTGCCCTGGAACCCACCCGTCCAGGAACTGGTCACCGTGTACGACGCCGCGCAGGTCCGTCCCGGCGCACCGCTCGTCGTGGTGGTCGTGACCGGGGCCGTGGTGGTCGTTGTCGTGGTCGTCGGACGCGTCGTGGTGGTCGTGGTCGTCGTGACCGGCGGCGTCGTCGTAGTGGTCGTGGTGGGACGCGTCGTCGTGGTGGTCGTGGTGGGACGCGTCGTCGTGGCGGTCGTGGTGGGACGCGTCGTCGTGGTGGTCGTGGTCGTCGTGGTCGTCGTGGTCGTCGTGACCGGCGGCGTCGTGGTCGTCGGACGCGTGGTCGTGGTCGTCGTGGTCGGACGCGTCGTCGTCGTGGTCGTGGTGGTGCTCGTCGTGGTGGTCGTGGTCTGGCCGCCGTAGCTGAGGCCGAAGCCGTACGGGAACAGGCCGGTCTGCCCGTCACCGTCGTTGATCGGCTCCTGCGACGCGCTGGTCGGCCAGGTCACCGGCAGCTTGCCCGTGGGGTTGTAGTCGCCGAAGAGCACGTCGGCCACACCCTCGCCCTCGGTACCCGGCAGCCAGGCCTCCAGGAAGGCGGACCACTTGGACAGCTCCGAGGCGATGTCCCGGGGGCGGCCCGAGACGAGCACCGTCACCACGGGCACGCCAGCGGCCTCGAGCTTCGACAGCGCGGCCAGGTCCGTGGAGTCCAGGCTCATCGAACCCGTGAGGTCGCCCTTGCCCTCGGCGTAGGGCGTCTCGCCGACGACGGCGATCGCGACCTTGTACGAGCTGTCGATCCCCGAGCCGTCCTTGCTGTAGGTCACGGTGCTGCCGGAACCGACCGCATTGCGGATGCCCGTGAGGATCGTCGTTCCGGCGGTGATCGCGCCGGAGGAACCCTGCCAGGTCATCGTCCAGCCGCCGGACTGGTTGCCGATGTCGTCGGCATCCTTGCCCGCGACGAAGATCTTGTTGTTGGTCTTGGCCAGCGGGAGGATCCCGTTGGCGTTCTTGAGCAGCACCTGCGACTCGCGCACCGCCTGGCGGGCGAGGTCCTTGTGCGCCTGGCTGCCGATCGTGCTCAGCAGGGTCCGGTCGGCCAGCGGCCGCTCGAAGAGACCCAGCTCGAACTTCTTCGTCAGGATCCGGCTCACCGCGTCGTCGATGCGGGACTGCGACACGGCGCCGCTGTTCACGTCCTGGCGCAGGTCGTTGATGAACGTGACGTAGTCGGTGGGCACCATGACCATGTCGATGCCGGCGTTGATCGCTGTGGCCACCTCGGACGCGGTGAACCCGGTGGCGCCGTCCAGCTGGTCGATGGCCGCCCAGTCGGTGACCACGAAGCCCTTGAACCCGAGCTCGGTCTTGAGGACGTCGGTGATCAGGTACTTGTTGCTGTGCATCTTGACGCCGTTCCAGCTGCTGTAGCTGATCATCACGGACCCGACGTTGCGGTCCACCGCGGCCTTGAACGGCGGCAGGTGGATCGCGCGCAGTTCGGCCTCGCTGATCTGCGTGTTGCCCTGGTCGACGCCGCCCGTGGTGCCACCGTCACCGATGTAGTGCTTGGCCGTGGCCAGGATCGAGGAGCTCGTGCCGCCGATGGTGCCGCCCTGGAGTCCGGTGATGATCGTCGTCATGGACGTCGCGATCTCGGGGTTCTCCCCGTAGGACTCGTAGGTGCGTCCCCACCGGTCGTTGCGGGCGACGCACAGGCAGGGCGCGAAGGTCCAGTCGACGCCGGTCGCGGCGACCTCCTCCGCGGTGGCCTGGCCGATCTGCTGCACCAGGGCCGGGTCGCGGGTGGCGCCCAGGCCGATGTTGTGCGGGAAGATCGTGGCGCCCTTGACGTGGTTGTTGCCGTGCACCGCGTCGATCCCGTAGATCAGCGGAATGGCGAGCGGGGTCGAGAGCGCGACCTTCTGGAACCCGTCGTAGAGGTTCGCCCAGCCGGTGCCGCTCATGTCGGAAGGGTTGGATCCGCCGCCGGAGAGCATCGAGCCGATCTTGTAGGTGGCCAGATCCTGCGAGTTCTTCACCGCGGTGTAGTCGACCTGGGTCATCTGGCCGATCTTGTCGTCCAGGCTCATCCGCGACATCAGGTCGGCGACCCGCGTGGCCACCGGCTGGGACGAGTCCTGGTAGGGCAGGCCTGCGGCACGAGCATGTCCGGCGGTCGTGAAGGCCGCCCCCGCGGCGAGCAGGGAACCCACGAGAGTTGCGGTCAGGAGGGCACGTGGCCGCGAACGGCCGGAAAGGCGGGACATCGGGCGAGCTCCTCAGTGCTCGGAGGTAGGTCTGAGCATCCAGGATCGGGCACGACCAGGCACGGGCCGCAGTACCGGGGACGGCCGTGACCGTTCCCCGGCGGGAGGCGGCGGCATCGAACGAGGGGAGGTCGTCGACGAGGGCACAGGTCGGGCAGGCTCCCGGAGCGAGGAGGAACCTAGGCCTCCGCCTGCCCCCGGTCAAGGCCGGGAGCAGGTGGATTCGTGCGACCACGCACCGCTTTCACCCTGGGCGCCGGTTCCAGGCCACGGGGCAGTGTTCCCACCCGAGGGGGCACCGGTACCGGACGGGCACCGGGGGTGCACGGTCGAACGCCCCCAGGGCCTCAGAGCAAGTCCGCGCGACCCCGGCGACGCAGCTCATCGACCACGGCCTTCACGTCCTGCGCCCGCTCCCGCGTGGTCACGAGCAGGGCGTCGGGTGTGTCCACGACCACCACGTCGTCCACCCCCACGAGGGCGACGAGCCGATCCGCGCCGGGCACCACGACGCCGGACACCCAGCCGGCGGTCAGTACCAGGTCCCGGTCACCGAGCACCCGCACGCCGTCCTCGCTCGCCAGCAGACCGGCCAGCGAGCTGAAGTCCCCGATGTCGTCCCAGCCCAGATCCGCGGGGATCATCGCGACCCGACCGGCATCGGCAGCGGGCTCGGCCACCGCGTAGTCGATCGCCACCTTCTCCAGGGTCGGCCAGATCGCCTCCAGCATCTCCACCCGGTGCGGTGAGTCCCAGGAACCGGCGATCTTGCGCAGACCCGCATGCAGTGCGGGACGCGAACGGGCCAACTCGTCCAGGAGCACGTCGGCCCGGGACACGAACATCCCCGCGTTCCAGCGGTACCCGCCGTCCGCGAGGTAGGCCCGGGCCGTGTCCTGATCGGGCTTCTCCACGAACCGTCGCACCGCACGCGCGGACGGCGCCCCGGCCACGGTGAGTGCCTCGCCCAGCCGGATGTAGCCGAAGGCCGTCGACGGCCCGCCCGGTGCGATACCGAGGGTCACCACGTAGCCGGCCCGGGCGGTGGCCACGGCCTCGGACACCGCGGCCTCGAACGCCCGGCGATCACGCACGACGTGGTCCGCGGCGAACGATCCCACCACCGCGTCCGGGTCCCGTTCCGCCACCACTGCCGCGGCCAGGCAGATCGCCGCCGCGGAGTCACGGGGCGAGGGCTCGGCGAGCAGGTTGTCGACACCGAGTCCGGGCAGCTGGGCGGTCACGGCGCTCACGTGGGCGACTCCGGTGACCACGAGCACCCGGTCCTCGGCCAAGGGGACCAGCCGATCCCACGTCTGCTGCAGCAACGTCCGCCCGGCACCGGTGAGGTCGAGCAGGAACTTCGGCCTGCCTGCCCGGGACAACGGCCAGAGACGGGTCCCGGCACCGCCGGCAGGGATCACGGCATGGAAGCCTTCGAGACCGTGGGGCGGGAACGGGACGAGGTCCCCGCCGTCGACGGACCTTTCCGGATGGCTCGGCATGCCCCCACCGTACGGTGTCACCGGTGCACGAATGCGCGGGTGGTCCACATCAGGTCCACCCGGTCCGGCCGGGCTGGACCGATCGGCCGATGTCCGGCCCGCGACACCTCCCGGCCATCCCCCGCCCGTGCACCGCTCGGATCTCCGTCGCCCCGCGATCACCTGAGCCGGTCAGGGTGTGCGCATGCGTGAGCAGCTCCTGCCCGAGCAGTTGCGGGTCGCGATCGTGACCGAGTCCTTCCTCCCCACCGTGAACGGTGTGACGACCAGCGTCCGGCAGATCCTCCACCACCTGCGTCGCGGCGGACACGAGGCGACGGTGCTCTGCCCGGGTCCGGCCCCCGTGAGCTACGAGGGCTACCCCGTCCGCACGGTCCGGGCGGTGCAGTACCGCCAGTTCCCGGTGGGGCTCCCCAGCCGGGAGGTGTCACACCTGATGCGCGCCTTCCGCCCCGACGTGGTGCACGTGGCCTCACCGTTCGCCCTCGGCGCCACCGCACTCGCCGTGGCACGGCGGGCCGGGCTGCCCACGGTGGCGGTGTACCAGACGGACGTCGCCCGCTATGCCCGGCACTACGGGATCGGCCTGATGACCGCGACGGCCTGGCAGGTGATCCGGCACGTCCACGGCCTCGCCGATCTCACGCTCGCCCCGTCCACCGGTGCCGCCGCGGACCTCACCGGGCACGGAGTCGACCGGGTCGCCATCTGGGGACGCGGGGTGGACACCCGCCTGTTCACCCCCGCCCGCCGTGACACGCCGGCGGTCCGCGCACTGCGCACCCGCCTGTGCCCGAACGGGGAGGTGCTCGTGGGTTACGTGGGTCGGCTCGCCCCGGAGAAGCGCGTGGAGCGCCTCGCCGTACTCCGCGGATTGCCCGGGGTGCACCTGGTGGTGGTCGGCGACGGACCCACCCGGGCACAGACGGAGCAGGCCCTGGCCGGCGTCCCCGTCACCTTCCTGGGTCGGCTGGACGGCGAGGAGCTCGCGGACGCCTACGCCTGCCTGGACGTGTTCGTGCACACCGGCACCCACGAGACCTTCGGCCAGACCGTCCAGGAGGCGATGGCCGCCGGAGTCCCGGTGCTCGTGCCCGATGCCGGCGGCCCTCGGGACCTCGTGGACCACGGGGTGCAGGGACTGCGCTACCCGGCCGAGGAGGACAGCGCGCTGCGCGCCGGACTCGTCCGGCTGCTCGGATCGGCCTCGGAACGGGCGAGGATGGGCGAAGCCGGCCGGCGGGCCGCTCTGCCCCGGTCCTGGAACGCCCTCGGCGAGGAACTGCTCGACCACTACCGTGCCGTGATCACCGCCCGACGGAGGGTGGCCGCCTGATCGGGCGCCAGGACGACGGCAGCCCCCGGCGACGAGGTCGACGGAGATCCATCGGTGCGTCGGGGCCGGTGGTCACCCCTGATCGGCCCTCGGCCCGACTAGTCTCCCCGTTCATGCGCGATCGTCGTCGAGGGCCACGGACCGGCACGGAATCCGAGGTCACGAGGCGGTCGGGCAGCACGTTCACCCGACGGGCGGCGATCGTCACTGCCGTCCGGGTGGTGGCTGCCCTCGCGCTGGGTACCGCGACCTGCCTGCTCCCGGGCCTCGGCGTCCCCACGGCCGTGGCCGCGACCACCGCCCCGCCGCTTCGGCCGGTCTGCGCCACCTCGCTGCCGGTCCCCCTCACCTATCCCCCGAGCACCCCCGTCCCCGCGACCCCCATGCCGCACGCCGCGTCCGCGACCGGTGGGGCCCGGCTCGCCGCACCGGGGTTGCAGCTGTCCGTGCCGGCGGGGACACCGCAGCCCCCCGCGGTGCCGGCCGGCGCCTGGGTCGTCGTGGATCTCAAGGCCGGCACGGTGATCGCGTCGTGCAATGCGCACGTGCCGTTCCGGCCGGCGAGCACCCTCAAACTGCTGACCTCGCTCGCCCTGCTCCCCCACCTGCCGCTGACCCGCGCGTACACCGCCCAGCGGTCCGACGCGGCGATCGACGGCAGCAAGGTCGGTCTCGACCCCGGCTCCGGCTACACCGTGCGTGATCTGTTCTACGGCCTGCTGCTGCCCAGCGGCAACGACGCGGCACATGCCCTCGGGGCGATGGTGGGGGGCGACGGTGCCGCGGCGGCGTTGATGACGCGGAAGGCACAGGCCCTGGGCGCCGTGGACACGCACCCCGTCAACACGAGCGGTCTCGACGCGGACGGGCAGTTCAGCAGTGCCTACGACCTCGCCCTCTTCGGCCGGGGTGTCCTGCACGACCCGTTCCTGTCGAAGGTCGTGCGCACCGTCGACTACGTCTTCCCGAGCAAGGGCGTCCTCGGCGACTGGAAACGGGCCCATTACCACATCCAGAACCAGAACAAGCTGCTCCGGATCTTCGCCGGCACCATCGGCGTGAAGACCGGGTACACCACTCTGGCGGAGGGAACCTACGTGGGCGCGGCCACCCGCGGCACCCGCAGCTACCTCGTCGCGGTCGCCGACGCCCGCGGCGGTGGCTGGAAGTCCGGCCTGTCGCTGCTGCAGTGGGCCTTCGCGCACGGCGCGGCCGCCCACTCGGTCGGGGTCCTGGTGAACGGTCCGGTGGCCACCCCGACCCCGACCACGGCGCCCACGACGACCGAGGACACGGCCACGACGGGCTCCTCCTCGATCCGGCCCCGGGGAACCGACGAGGCTCCGGAGCGGACCGCGACGCGTTCGGTGTGGAATCGGACGCTGCACGACGTCGAGCAGGTCGCCGCCCACCCGGCCCGGCATCCCGTGGCCGTCAGCGCCGCCGGGGTGCTCGCCGTGACCGCTGCCGGGCTGCTCCTGCTGCGCGTGCGCCGGCGCCGCCGGCAGGCCACCCAGGCCGGGCGGCACATGCTGAACCCGCCCACCTGAGCGGACACGACGCCCGAGGACAGCGCGCGTCTGCGGGCGGGCCCGAAGGCCTCGCCGTCAGGCCGGAGCGCGAGTGCCCCGTCGTTCCCGGAACGGCACCGGGCTCATCGATCAGGCAGGGCCAGGCCGCTGTCGGCGATCGCGGCCCGGACCTCGGTCACCGTGATCCCGGCCTCCTGCCAGCTCGGCCCGACCACCTTGTTCCCGTCCGGCTCCTCGACGTAGTTGTCGATGGTCACCCACAGCGTTCCCCCGCCCGGCGTGTCCGCGGCCGCAGTCAATCTCCGCCGCCCCGTAGGGCTGTTGTTGGTCACTTCCCAGATGCCGACGGTGTCATGCATCAACAGGGCACCACAGCCCTTGCCGTCGGGACCATGGAGGCCGTCCCGGCAGACGTGCTTGTCGTACCCGACGCCGCCCGAGCTTCCATCCTTCTCGACGCCGATGTCGACCGGCCCGGCTTTGGTCCGCACATACGCCGTGAACGCGACCCCATCGGGGTACTGGTCCTTGGTCATCTTCACTGCACTGCCCGCCTGGGCGACGATCCGGTCCAGCAACTGCCGAAGGACCAGCGCATCCGGGGTGCTCGTCGATGTGCGGGTCGCGGTCGGCGACAACGTCGGCTCGACCACGGCTCGGGTGACGGAGGTCGTGCCGGCCGGGGCCGGCGGCAGGGCCCGCGACGAGGCAGGCCACCAGATCACCAACGCGACGACGAACGTGGCGGCGGCGGTCAGGATCACGGACGTCGTCCGGATCGCGGTCGCCCGGGCCCGGCGACGGCGTCCACCGCTCTCCGCGGCCCAGAGCGCCGTCCCCAGATCGGTCTCGAACGGCGGCTCGTCGGACACCAGAGCGGCCAGCCGGTCGGTGAGCCGCTGATCGTCGGTCATCAGGCCCCCTCCCGGCTCACGGCCAGCTCAGGCAGTTTCGCTCGGAGGTACGCCAGGGCCCGGGAGGCCTGGCTCTTCACCGTGCCCTCGCGCACCCGCAGCAGTTGGGCCACCTCGGCCACGGACAGATCCTCCCAGTAGCGCAGCACGACGATCGCACGTTGCGACGGGCCCAGGTCGGCGAGCGCGGCCAGCAACACGGCCCGGTCGTCATGGTCATGCCGGTCGGTGACCGGCACCTCGGGCAGCTGGTCACTGACGTGCTCGCGTCGAGAGGGCCTGCGCAGGACCTGCCGGTACTGGTTCACCAACGTCGTCCGGGCATAGCCGTCCACGGAGTGGACCGATGGGCGACCCCACACCGCGTACATCCGCACCAGCGTCTCCTGCGTCAGGTCCTCGGCGAGATGCCAGTCCCCGGTCAGGAGGAATCCGGTGCGGCGCAGGCGCGGGCGGGCCGCCACGGCCCACTCGCGGAAGTCCGGTGTGTCGTCCAAGACCTCCCCTTCGCGACGGTCGGGCGACGGCACGTCTGCCGCCGCCCGATCAGGATCGTCGATCGGCGATCGATCAGCGGACGGTCAGACCGGTCGCCGCCAGGGCTGCCCGCACCTCCGCCACCGTGAGTCCGGCCTGCTGCCAGTCCGGTCCGATCACCTTCGCGCCGTCGACGCCGGTCTCCGTCAGGTTGCTGATCATGACCAGGAGAGTGCCGCCCGCCTTCGTCGTCGCGGCCGCGAGCAGGAGACGGCGCCCCGGCTGCTCCGGGTATGTCCGGTCCCACACACCGAGCGCGTTCTGCTCCAGCAGCACCCGGCAGATCCGGCCGTCGGCGCCGTTCGCCTCCGAGCGGCACGCCTCCCGCCAGTTCGCCACTCCGTCGGGGTCGTCGTCCAGGAACGCGTCGATCTCGAACGCCCCCGACCTCGCCGTCACCAGGCCGGTGACCTGGCGGAAGTCGTCCTCCTGCGTCACGACCACGGTGCCGTGCGACTCGTGGGCGAGCGTACTGACCAGGTGCCGCAGCCGGGGTGCCTCCCGGAACGTCGCAGGTGCGGCCACCGGCACCCAGGACGGCAGGTCGGGGACGGCGGAGGCCGCGGACTCGGTCGGGGCAGGACTGCCGCTCCCGGCGAGTGCCGGAGACGCCGAGCCCAGCACCGCCACCAGCGCGGCGCCACCGATGCACAGGCCTGCTCGGCGGACCCTGCTCGAAGTAGTGATCATGTCTATGTTCCCCCTCGTCGCGCGGACCCACCGGGTGCGGTGCCCGCCTGCACCCACTCGATGCATTTCGGACCGTCCGAGGTTGCACGGAAATGTCCACGATCTCCCGCCGGCCCGCGGACCACGATCCACAACCGCTCGCCGGAGGTCCCGGAGTCGTCTGCGGTCCCGGTGTCCAGCGGAGTCCCGGTCTCCTGAGGTGTTCGGGCGTCCAGCGGGGTCCCCGCGTCGTGCGGGCCCCGGACAACCGGGCGAGGGCACCCGCGGAACGGAGTCGTTCCCGGCCTCACCGGGAACGACTCCGTCCGGAGACGAGCACGCGCGCACCGACGGGCCGTGGGGGCCGGCCCGCCGCCTTCCGATGTTGCTGTCCTGCCCCACCCGGTACACGACGGGTGGGGCAGGTGAGAAACGGGTGGCAGGTGAGACATGGGCGGCAGGCGGGACGAGAACCTCCCGGCTTTCGAGCCTCAGCTGCGAGGGCTCATCCGGCGCTGCAGGTGGCGGTGATGCCCGTGGCCGAGCCGGTGCCCTGGAAGCCGAAACTGGCCGAACCACCGGCACCGAGCGAGCCGTTGTAACTCTGGTTCGTCGCCGTCACGCTTCCGGTGGTGCCGCTGAACACGGCATTCCACCCGTTGGTGATCGCCGCACCGCTGGGCACGCTCAACGTCACCTTCCAGGCAGTGATCGCGGAGCTGCCGGCGGTCACCGTGACGTTCGCCACGAAGCCGCCCGCCCAGGCGCTCGGCACGGACACGGACGCGGCGCAGGACTTGGATCCGCCGGTCGGTGTCGTCGTGGTGGTCGCACGGGTTGTCGTGGTGGTCGTGGTGGTCGTCGGCCGGGTCGTGGTCGTGGTGGTCGTCGGCCGGGTCGTGGTCGTGGTGGTCGTCGGCCGGGTCGTGGTCGTCGTGGTCGTCGTGCCCTTGTACTGGGCCGCCACCTGGGCCAGGTCAGTTCCCGTGCCGTTCAGGTAGGGCTGCTTCACCCAGCTCAGGAACGCCGAGAGGCTGGCGCTGGAGGATGCCGCGGACCACAGTTCTTCCTTGTTCTGGTCGAACCAGGTGATCACCTTCAGGTCCGGGTAGCTACCTGACTGGAGTTGGGTGTTCATGTCGTTGATCCAGGCGGCCTTGCTGCCGCCGTCCTCGCTGGAGGCGGTCTCGGCGATCATCACCGGACGCTTCGGGGCGATCGCGCGAGCCGTGGCGTAGGCACTGGCGAACATGGTGTTGAAGCTCGTCCAGTAGTTGCCGGCCGGGTCCCAGGAGGGAGCCAGACCCCAGTTGTAGCCGTCGAACGCGACCCAGTCGACGTAGGCGTCGCCGGGGTAGGACTGCGCCGGGTCGTTGTAGGACGCAACGGGGACGGACCCGTTGGCGAAGCACCAGACCCACTGCACGTTCGTGGCCCCGGCCGCCACGACGAGGTCGTGCACATGCCGGTAGGCGCTGACGTACAGAGCGGGGTTGCTGCTGTTGTTGACGATGCCCCAGGGGTACCAGTTGCCGTTGAACTCGTGTCCCCACCGCAGCAGGATCGGCACACCGGCCGAGGCGAACTCCGCCCCCCGTGCCTTGATGTAGCTGTCCCACTTCCCGTTGATGATGTCCTGGAGGTGGATCTGGTTGGCGTCGCTCACGCTCAGCGCGGTGTTCCACGGCTCCCAGGTGAAGTGGGGCATGATGCCTTGGCTCCACAGTGCCTTGGCCTCGGACACGTTGAAGGCGTTGCCGGTGGCCCAGCTGTCGAACCACATCACGCTCGCCGGGGTCACGCCGTTCTGGCTGGTCTCCTGCGAGGCGATGGCGGTGGGGGTCGTCTCGCGGAATGCCGTGAAGTACTTGGTGGATGTGGTCGCAGCCGAGGCCGATGTCGGAGCGCTCAGCGCCCCGATGACCAGGCCTGCCGCGACGACCGCGGCGGCGGTCCGCACAGGCCGAAAGCCTTTCCAGCGTGTCATGTTCACTCCATGCTCGGGCCCGACCCGCAGGTCGTGCCGGTCTTCGGGCCGTTGGGTCCACCGGCCCGGTCCGGCGGGTCGGCCGCTCACCGGAGCCGCCGACCCGCCAGCTGGGGTCCCACGTCCACTCCACCGGTTCGGCATCGGCGCCTGCCGGACCGGTGGAGTCCTCGACGAGATTCCACTGCCGGAAACTTTCCGACGAACTGCCGGCCGCGGCTCCGCGCCTCGATCCTCCCGGACACGACTTCCCGGACGATTCCGGTGATCACACAGGGCGGGTTCCGCGGATTGTCGGGCAGCAGCCTCCCTGCCCGGGTATCGACTCAGCGGCAGTCGGAAAGTTTCTTGGAATCTGGCTCTGTTTGACGTGTCGGGTGGAAGGGTAACCCTGCTGTCAAGAGGGGCGGGGGCGCCCCGTGTGGCGCGCGGTGATCGCTTCCCGGCCCGCGCTCCGCAAACGCTGCTGCGCACGGCGACGGGCTCGACCTGCTCGCCTCACACAAGCGACGGCGGAGGCAGGGCACGGAGCGGTGTCGTGAGCAGGACTAGGAGCGGAGGCAGGGCAGGACGGGGCAAGGCGCGGAGCGTTCGATCGCGGCCGATCATCGAGACCGGCACCAGGTGCCCGGACGGAGCCCCTGGGTCAGTCGGTGGTGGACCGTCAGCCGGTGGCGGAGCCGTTCACGTTCCCGACCTCCGTCGACCGAGCGCGGGGCGGGGCGGTGCTCTCCCTGCCCACGAGTTCCGTGCTCAGCTCGATCCGCGAGCTCTGCGGCGTCTCGCCGTGGCCGAGGGCCACGACCAGCTCGGCCGCCCGCCCGGCCATCTCTCTCAGCGGCTGTCGGATGGTGGTGAGCGCCGGCTGGAGCCAGCTCGCGACCGGCAGGTCGTCGAACCCGACGACGCTCAGCTCCTCCGGGATGCGAAGCCCTTGCTGCCGCGCAACCTCGTACACGCCGAAGGCCTGCAGGTCGTTGCCGGTGACGACGGCGGTCGGGGGCTCGGGGAGGCCGAGCAACTGCTGCGCGACCCGCCGCCCGTCCTCCACCTTGAAGTCAGCCGACCGGATCAGGCCCTGGGTGGGGACACCGGCGGCGTCCATGGCGGCCCGGTACCCGTCGAGCCGGGCCCGGGCGCACAGGACATCGTCCGGACCGCTGATCGCCGCGATGCGCCGGTGGCCGAGCTCGAGAAGGTGCCGGGTCGCGGCGTAGCCACCGCTCCAGTTGGTCGCACCCACCGACGGGGTCCTGTGCACCGGTTCACCCGCGGGATCCACCACGACCAGGGGTATCGAGTGGGCCTCAAGCTTGGTGAGCTGAACGCCTGTGAGCTCCGCGGAGACCGAGATCATGCCGACCGGGCAGCGGCTCACCACCTCGTCGATCCAACCCCGCGCCGTACCGCGGCCGTCCGGCGATTCGCTGATCACGATGCCCAGACCGTTGTCTCGGGCCACGGCCTGCACGCCGCGGATGATCTCCAGAGCCCACTCGCTCTCCAACCGGTGGAAGAGCAGCTCGAGGGTCTGGTTCCGACTCGCCGAACGACTGCGGCGGTGGTAACCGTGCTCCCGGAGGGCGTCCTCCACCCGCTGCCGGGTCTGCGGCGAGACGTGGGAACGCCCGTTGATCACCTTGGAGACGGTGGGGATCGACACCCCCGCCCGTTCCGCGACATCGGCGATGGTGACCAGACGGCGTCGCTTCGGCTTGCTCCGAGCGGCCTCGGGCATCCCCGCCGGTGAGTTGACAGACATCCCTCTCCTCGGCCACGCCGTCGTCGCGGGAGCCCCAGCAGCGCACGAGGGGCCGTCATGCCGGAAGTGTAGGGCGCACTCCCCGCGGCCGACCCCGACGCTTCGTCGCCGACGAGTCGTCGGCCCGGCGGACTTCCCACTACCTGGCGCCGACCGTCACCTTCTCCTCGGGCCGGGTCCCCTCGATCAGGTTCTCCTCGGACCGGTTCCCCTCGAGCCGGATCCCCTCGATCCGGCTGACACCCCGACCGCGAATTCCCGACCGAGCAGGTGGCGGTACCCCGCGCCGGCGTTCAGTCGCGCGGCGACCGGCGCAGCAGGCCGAACAGGTTACGCAACCCTCGCAGCAGGGTGGTGCCCGCGACGAGGGCACCGGCCCCGATCGCGGCGCCTGCCGCCAGCGTCACGCGGTCGGCCGAGGCCGGACCGAAGGACGGCGTTCCCCCGGCGCGCGGGCGTTCCCCGGAAGGAACGACGTCAGCCGGGTGACGGCGTCCGGCGCCCCGGGAGGCCCGGTGCACGCGGGAGGCCCGGTGCGCGCTGTCCCCCCGAACGGCGGCCCGGTGCGCGGAGAAGTCCCTGGCCCGGCCGTCCTCGCCCACCGGAAGGGCCTCCGGGGCACCGGGCAGCGTGGTGTCGGGCAGCGGAGCCCCGGGCCACTGGGCATCGGGCAGCAGGGCGTCGGGCAGCGCAGGCCCTGCACCGACCGCAGCCCAGGCCGCGCTGAACAGGACCACCCGACCGGCCAGGTTCGTCCAGACGAGCACCCCCACGACCACCGACGAGGCGGCGAGCAGGCCGTTGTGCGAGGTGTGTGTGAGCAGCAGCCCACCGGCCGACTGGAGCACACCCAGACCCACGGCCCCGAGCAGCGCCGCGCTCCGCAGCGCCCGGACGGGCAGCGGTACGCCGCCCAGCACCCGGAAGACGAACAGCAGGATCAGCAGGTCCACGCCCACGATGAGCAACTCGGTGAGGCCCGTGACCCCGGCCCGCGTCCACGTGCTGGAGTCCAGGCTGATGCGGTCCATGAACCAGGACGCGCCCGCGGCGACGCCCACACTCACGGTGGCGGAGACGAGCACCGCCAGGCCCGCGGTGACCAGCACCGCGAGGTCCCGCAGCCGGGACCGCACCGGACCGCCCCCACCGGCCACGCCGAAGACCTGCCGAAGGCCCTGGCGCACGGCGCCCACCCAGCCGAAGCCGGTCAGCACCAGCAGCACCAGGCCCAGCACCGCGGTGAGGCGCACCGTGGAGGCCCGCACCAAGGCCGGGACCGAGACGAGCCCGGGATCCCCCTCGTGCAGGGCCACCCAGTGCACGCCCACCGAGCGGTTGAGGTAGTTCACGAGATCGCTCTGCCAACCGGTGTGCCCGTTCAGGACGAGCCCGGCCACACCGAAACCGACGGCCACGGCCGGCGCCAGCGACAGGATCGCGAAGTACGAGATGCCGCCGGCCAGCACGGAGCCACGGCAGGCCGAGTACCGCTGCCAGGCCCGCCAGACCCGGCCGGCGCGGAACCGGCGGGCGAGCCGGCGCGGTCCGTTCACGACCGGCCCTTGCTCCCCCGCGGCCCGGTGCGCCCGGCGGCCCGCGGCTCACTCTGCGGCCCGGTGCCGGGGCCGCCCGTGGCGACGCCGGTCCCCGCAGGCGGCCCTGCGACCACGGCTGCCCCGGAGATCACCGCAGAACCCGAGACCACGGCAGAGCCCGAGACCACGTCGGGACCACGGCCCGCGGTGGCACCCGCGAGACGTTTCGGGACCGCTCCGCTCACCGCGTCGGGACCGGTACCGGGGACCGCCCCGGCGACGATCCGCGCGTCCGCCTCGCTCTGCCCGCGTCCTCGCCCCAGCCGGCACCAGCGGGCGCTGCGGACCGCCCGCATCCGTCCCTTGCCCCGGCCGCGGCCGGCGGACGGACCCGGAACGGGCGCCGCGACCGGTCCACCGAACTCGAACCGGTGCCGCTGACGCCAGACGCCGTCCAGGCCGTGCTCGTACAGGCCGAAGCCTGTCACCTCGAAGGACGCCTCGAAGTCCCGCAGGCCGGCCAGGGCACGGTCCAGCGAGGGTTCGTCCACGTCGTGGGCGACCGTGATGTGCGGGTGGTACGGGAAACGCAGGTCCCGGCGGAGCAGGCCGGTCCGCACGCTGTCCTGCAGGGCGTCGCACCCGGCCACACCCACCGCGACCTTGACGAAGACCACCGGCGAGACGGGTCGGAAGGTACCGGTGCCGCGCAGGGTCAGCGTGAACGGCGTCCGCGGGCTCGCGACCTCCCGCAGGTGCGCGAGGACGTCGTCCATCCCGGCCCGGGGCACGACGGTGGGCGGCAGGAGCGTGATGTGTGCCGGGATGGACGGGCCCAGCGGGTCACCGAAGTCCGCCCGGGCCTGCTGCAACTGCGATCCCCACGGTTCGGGGATGTCGATCGCCACCCCGATGGTCACCGAGTCCGGTTCGACCAGGATCGGCAGGCTCATCGTGGGCGGACAGTCCACGACGGCGGGGGGTTCCACCTCCTCGGTCACGTCAACCCCGCGCACGGACGAACCCGATGCGGTCGAAGACCCGCTCGAGCACCTGCGCCGCGTACTCCTCGGCACGTCGCGCCCCGTCCGCGAGCACGTCGTCGAGCCGGTCCTGGTCGGCGAGGAGGCCTTGCACCCGGTCGTGGAACCCGGTCGCGAAATCGAGGTAGACCTGCGCGACCTCCTTCTTCAGGTCGCCGTAGCCGGCGTCCACGAACCGCTTCTCGAGGTCGGGTACCGACTCCCCGCCCAGGGCGGACAGGATGGTCAGGAGGTTGGACACCCCGGGCTTGTTCTCGGGGTCGAAGACGATGTCCCGTCCCGGGTCGGTGACCGCCGAACGGATCTTCTTCGCGGACACCTTCGGATCGTCGAGCAGCGACAGGCACCCCGAGCCACCGAGCGACTTGCTCATCTTGTGCTCGGGATGCTGAAGGTCGAGGATCTTCGCGGTGGCCTTGACGATGTGCACCTCGGGCACCACGAAGGTCTCGCCGAACCGGGAGTTGAAGCGCTGCGCCAGGTCGCGGGTCAGTTCGAGGTGCTGCCGCTGGTCCTCCCCCACCGGGACGCGGTCGGCGTCGTAGAGGAGGATGTCCGCCGCCTGCAGGACGGGGTAGCAGAACAAGCCCACCGTGGACCGGTCCGTGCCCTCCTTGCTGGACTTGTCCTTGAACTGGGTCATCCGGCTGGCCTCGCCGAAACCGGTCAGACACATCAACACCCACGCGAGCTGAGAGTGTTGGGGCACCTGGGACTGCACGAACAGCACCGAGCGCGCCGGGTCGATCCCCGCGGCGAGGAACTGGGCCGCGGTCACCCGGGTCCGACGCCGCAGGATCTCCGGGTCGTGCCCCATCGTGATGGCGTGCTGGTCGACCACGCAGTAGTACGCCTCGTGGGTCTCCTGGAGCTCCACCCACTGGAGCAGCGCCCCGAGGTAGTTGCCGAGGTGGAGCGAGTCGAAGGTGGGCTGCATCCCCGAGAACAACCGGGGCCGGGTCGTGGAGGATCCCGGCGAGGCAGGTGTCGTGGTGGCCGGTGCGGACATGACCGCCATTCTGGCACCTGACGAACACAGACCGTTCGCCGTGGCAGGTACGTGCGAGTCGGGGACGCGCTCCGACCGGCGCCGGTCGGGGACGATCCCCGGGAAGGAGCGACACCGATGAGCATCAGTGGGCCGAGCTGGATCACCGCGCAGGCGGGACAGCCCGGACACGACTCCGCACCCGACCTCGACGCCGGGTCGGACGCCGTTCCCGGGCTCATGGCAGGGGTGCGCCGGAGCAGTCACCGGCTCGCCGACGGCCGGGAGCTGATCTACTTCGACGACGCCGGCCCCGAGGACGACACTCCTCGCCGGGTGGTCCACGACACCCGCGCCCTGCGCCCCGCCCGGCACGAGTGCGAGGTCCGCCGGGACCCGCTCACCGGGGACTGGATCGCGATCGCGGCGGACCGCAACGACCGGACCTACCTTCCCCCCGCGCAGGAGTGCCCGCTGTGCCCCACCGCGCCCGGCGGATGGCCCTCGGAGGTGCCCACCCCGGACTACGACGTCGTGGTCTTCGAGAACCGCTTCCCCTCCCTGTCCCTCCGGGCCCCCGAGGTACCGGCCACCGTGGACGGCGACCCGCTGTGGCCCCGGCGGCCGGGCACGGGGCGCTGCGAGGTGGTGTGTTTCACCAGTGACCACGGCTCCTCGTTCGCGTCCCTGAGCCCCCAGCGCGCCCGCACCGTGATCGAGGCCTGGGCGGACCGCACCCGGGAGCTCTCCGGGTTCGACGGCATCGAGCAGGTCGTCTGCTTCGAGAACCGGGGCCAGGAGATCGGGGTGACCCTGCCCCACCCGCACGGCCAGGTCTACGGCTACCCCTATCTGACCCCGCGCACCGATGCCCTGGTGCGTCGTTGCCGGGAGCACGCCGCCGCCGGGGCCGAGCTCGACCTCGTGGGCACCGTGCTCGCGGCGGAACAGGCCTCGGGACGGCGGATCGTCGCGGAGAGCCGGTCGTGGACCGCGTTCGTCCCGGCCGCGGCCCGGTGGCCCGTCGAGGTGCATCTGGTGCCGCACCGCGCCGTCCCCGACCTGGCTGCACTGGACGGGACCGAGCGCGAGGAGCTCTCCTACCTGTATCTCGACCTGCTGCGCCGCCTGGACCGGTACTTCCCCGGGGTGCCGTCCCTGCCCTACATCGCGGCCTGGCACCAGGCCCCGGTGCACGTGGACCGGTCCTTGGTCCGGCTCCACCTGCAGGTCTTCTCGGTCCTGCGGGCACCCGGGAAACTCAAGTACCTGGCCGGATCGGAGTCCGCGATGGCGGCGTGGGTGAGCGACGTGCGCCCCGAGGCGATCGCCGCCCGGCTGCGGGAGGTGGGCTGACGTGACGGAGAGGGATCTCGCCCGGGACCCGAACTCGCCGCCGTGCTGGTACCGGGAGCCTGCTCCGGACGGCGCCGTCGACCGCCTGGTCGGGGCCTTCCGGGAGGCGTTCGGCACCGCCCCGGAAGGGGTCTGGTCCGCACCCGGGCGGGTCAATCTGATCGGGGAGCACGTCGACTACCACGGGGGTCTGGTGCTGCCGTTCGCGCTGCCCCACCGCACCTGGGTGGCGGCCCGGCGACGGGACGACGGCCTCCTGCGCCTGCACACCCGGCAGGGTCCGGGCGGCGGGCCGGACGAGTGGCAGGGCGCTCTCGACGCCGTGGCCCCGGGCACCGTCACCGGCTGGCCCGCCTACCCGGCCGGAGTCGTCTGGGCCCTGCTGACGGCCGACGACCACGATCCGGCGGACGACCACGGTCCGACCAAAGGCGGCACCCACACGGGTCCCGCCCACGACCGTCCGCGGAACGGGAGCCGCTTCGGTCTCGATCTGGCCGTCGACAGCGCGGTACCGCTGGGGGCGGGGTTGTCCTCCTCGGCCGCGCTGGAATGCGCCGTGGCCCTTGCCGTGGACGACCTCTGCGGCCTCGGCCTCGCCGGCACGGACGCCGGCCGGGCGGTCCTGGCCGCTGCCTGCGTACGGGCCGAGAACGAGATCGCCGCCGCCCCCACGGGAGGAATGGACCAAGCGGTCTCGCTGCGGGCGCGGGCCGGTCACGCGCTCCTCCTCGACTGCCGCACCCACCAGGTCGAGCACGTGCCGCTCCCCCTGGACGCGACGGAGCTCGCGGTACTGGTCATCGACACCCGGGTGCACCACATGCTCGGGGACGGCCGGTACGGAGCGCGTCGCCGGGTCGCCGAGGAGGCCGCCGCCCTGCTCGACGTCCCCCTCCTGGGCGTTCTCGCCCCCGCCATCGGCGGCAGGGAAACGACCTCGGACGACGAAAGGACGACCCCTGGCGCGGGAACGACTCCGGGCGACGGGGCACCGGCGTGGGTGAACGATGTCCTCGCGCGCCTTCCCGAACCGTCACGCCCCGCCGTGCGGCATGTCCTCACCGAGACCGCACGCGTCGCGGAGGTGGCTGGCCTGCTGCGCGCCGGGCAGGCGGAGCGCATCGGCCCGGCCCTGAGCGCGTCCCACGCCTCGTTGCGCGACGACTACCTCGTCTCCTGCGCGGAACTGGACCTGGCCTGTCGCTGCGCGGAGGACGCCGGGGCACTCGGCGCCCGCATGACCGGCGGTGGCTTCGGGGGGTCGGCGATCGCGTTGGTCCACACCCGCGACCTGGTCCGGGTGGCGCAGGCCGTGACGGACGGATTCGCGCGGGCGGGGTCCGCCGCGCCGGGGTTCGTCCGTGCCACGGCAGCCGGTCCGGCCCGGCGCGACAGGTGAGGTGAGTCCGGGGCCCGACATCGCCCACGGAGCCCTCGTCACCGCACGGAGCTGCCTCGATCGCTCCAGGAGCACGCCGGTCCTTCCGGAGGGCACGGTCCTGCCGGGAAGGACCCCGGTCTCTCCGCTCCGGGCCACGGAGCGGAGAGACCGAGACCTGGCACTGGGTGCCTAGCGGATCGTAACCGTTCGATCACCGAAACGGATGACGGCCCCCCGCCGTGCCTCGACCCGCTCGCCCGGGACGAGACGCCGGCTCGCGCCGCCGTCGACGATCTCCACACCGTTCGTGGAGTGGCGATCCGCCACCCACACCCCGCCGGGTGTTCGGCCCACGGCGAGGTGCGTCTTCGAGACCGATCGCTGGGGGTCCTCGATCGGCACCAGCACCACGTCCGCGCCGTCCCCTGCGGACCGGGCCGGATCCCGACCCACGAGCACCGACGTGACCAGGGGAACCGTCTCGCCGGTGTCGAACACGAGGACCGGCTCCTGCCCCGGGCCCGACGCGACCGCGGCCATGGCCGGACGCCGGACCGTGCGCTCCTCCGCCCGGCCGGACCCGCTGCCGGCAGGAGCGGACGGCCGTGCGTCCCCGGGCAGTGCGTCCCCGGGCAGGGGTGCCGCGGAGGCCGCACCCCCGAACAACGGGCCCCCGGACAACGGGCCCTCGGGCGGTGCGGCCCCGAGGGATGACGGCGACGAGGGCAGGGATGACGAAGGCGCCTCCCGGACGAAGGGATCCGGCGGCACCCAGGCGCCGACGCCGGGATCCGCGGATTCCGCCCGGTGCCCGGGAGCGCTCGCCCTGCCCGGATCAGGGGTCGGCCCGCCGCCGGGCGACCTCGGAGCGGACCGCACCGGTCCGGCCGTCCCGCCCACGGGCACCGACGGATCGGCCACATGCCCCCCGGAACCGCCTGCGCTGGATCCCGAACCGCCCGGCACGGCATCCCGTCCGGGTAGGGCCGTGTCGGGGACCGTGACGTCGAATCGCGCGGAGTCCGGGAGCGTGGTGTCGAGCCGCCGCGCACGGCGACCCCGAGGAGGTTCCGCCGACGCTTGCGGGTGGGCGGTCGTCCCGGAGGACTGCGGGTGGGCGGTCCGGACCGTCGGCGCCTCGGCCACCGGATCCATCACCGACTCCCATCCCGGCGGAGAGGCCTGCTGCCCCGGTGGAGGTGCCTGCCCCGACGCAGGGGCCTGCTGCCCCGGTGGAGGGGTCGGTGGCAGCCCGAGCAACCGGTCCAGGCCCACCTCCGGCCCGGCGCCGCCCGAGGACGCCCCGGTGCCACCAGGCCTGCCCCCCACAGGTGGTGGCGCGACGTCGTGCCCGCGCTCGGCCGCGATGAGCTCCTGCAGCCGCCACAGCGCCTCGGGATCCAGGTCCCCGTGCAGGTAGAGCCCGGTTTGCCCGCTCTGGCGGACCAGTGACACCGTGCACACCAGAGTGGGACGGATCAGCAGGAGGAGCAGACTCAGCCCGAGGGTCGGCAGGGCGAGCAAGGCGCCCACGAGCACCGTCCAGCCGGGACGGACCGTGTGGATCACGGTGACCTGTTCGGCACTGTCCTGCCGTACGCGGTACCCGTCCGCGCCGGGGAACGCCTGCCCGAGCCGCCCGACGATGCGTGCGGCCGATCCACCGGGCACCGCGAGCAACTCGTCCACGGCGATGGCAGTGCCCATCGGTCACCTCCGATCCGTCCTGCTCTCAGGTCCACGGCACCGTGGGTGCGGTCCACGTGCCGCGGACACCATCCGACCCGATCCTCGCGCCCGGTCCGATCCTGGTGTTCGACCCGATCCTCGTGCGGCGGCGGTGGCGCCGCGACTGCGGGTTGCACCGGACGTGCACGACGGGGGCCTCACCGGACGTGCACGACGGGCCCGCCCGGCACACAGCCGGTCGGGCCCGTGGCGATCGCCGAGGAACGACGATCCACGACGACGGTGGGCGGCCGCAACGCGGCCGCCCACCCCGACGCTCAGGAGTTGGAGGCCGACTCCTGCTCCTGCGCGTTCTTGTTGGCGGCCCGGGCCGCCTCCTCGAGCTCCTGCGCCACGTGGTTGAGGTTCTTGACGTGCGTGCCCTCCCACTCGTGCAGGAAGCGCTGCTGGTCCGGCCCGGTCCACTGGGTGCTGTGCAGCATCGACGTGAGCTGCTGCACCAGCTTGCGGATCTCGGAGGCGTCCTGGTTCATCCGCTGGGCGAGCTGTCGAACGGCGTTGACATCCATCCCCAGGAACTGACTCATGACCGTCCCTTCCCCCCGGACCTTGCCGGGACTGTGTACATGCCCTCGATGGATGTGCCATCGATCGTGGCCGTGTCGGGGAACCCGGGTGGGTCTCCCGTGCTGGTACTGAACCTAGGGCGCGCACCCCGTGGACGGAATGGGGACAGCTCCCCATGCCGATCACGGCCTCGCACCCGCCCGGGCCATCGCCGGGGACGTCGCCCCGCCGGCTGCCCGCGCAGTGCCACCCGGACTACTCGGGCAGCGCCACCTGCACGGGCACCACCCTCCCGGAGCGCACGTACAGGGCCCGGCCGGGTGGGAACTCCGCGCGGGAGACCCGGGGGAAACCTGTCCGGAAGAGCATGTCGCCGTCCGTGACGTCCGGCTGGAGGACGAGGCCGTGCCGTCCCGCGCGGGCCGCGGTGAGCAGCGGCCACGAGCCCGCCAGGCTCGCCGTCTCGCCCTCGACGATCGCGACCTGCCCGTTGTTCCGGCAGGCCTTGAGCAGCTCCTGCAGGGTGTAGTCGGCCCCGGTGTTCAGGAACTGGGCGATGCTCTCGATCACGACGAGCAGCTCGCCCGGCTCATGCGGGCTGCTCGTGAGGGTCTCGCAGAGCTTCTGGGCGAGGTTCTGCACCTCCTCGTCGCTGGTGGCCGCCTCGGTCCAGGGCAGGGCCTTGGGCAGCAGGGAACGACGGTTGCCCAGGTAGTACAGGCTGCTCCGGGGACGCAACCGGTGCCAGGAGCTGACCATGGCCGCGAGCGTCGTCGTCTTGCCGCTCTGCGGGGGCCCGGCGAGCACGAGCACGTCGTCCGGGACGAAGCCCATCGGGCTGAGGGTGTCCCCGGCCACGCCGAGCACGGGGTTACCCCCGATCTCCACCGGCAGCTCGCTGAGCAGCACCCGTTCGGCGAGCCGGCGCACCGGGGGCGCGTCGGGCACCCCGGCCTGGCGCATGCGTGCCGCGAGCCGCGCCACCGCGGCGGCCTGCTCGGCCACGTTGGCGGTGCCGCCGAACACGGCGACCTGCACCTCGGAGCCGCCCAGGAAGCCGCGCCCGGGCGGGCTGTCCGCGGTGAACGCGTCCGCCGGCACGTTCAGCGACCCGAGGTCGACCTCGCTGGTCAGCTTGAGGGCCAGCCGGCGCTGGATGCTCGCGGCGAGCGAGGACGGCACCGCGCCCACCCGGTCGGCGGTGACGACGACGTGGACGCCGACCGGACGCCCGTCCAGGGCCAGTGACTGGAAGATCTCGAAGAGCCGCGAGTTGGGTCCCACCTCGTAGTCCCGGCGGAACGCGCCGAGGCCGTCCACGAGGAGCAGGATGCGCGGCTCGTCGGTGCGACCGGTCGAGCGGCGGTAGTCGGCGATCGAGGAGGCGTTGGCCCGCGCAAAGCGCACCGCCCGCTCGTCGACCAGGTCGCGCAGGGTGTGCAGGAGGCGGGAGACCCGTTCCGCGTCGTCCCCCGAGACGATGCTGCCGACGTGCGGCAGGACCTGGAGCATCTCCAGGCCACGCGCCGCGAAGTCCAGCCCGTACACCTGGCACGGGCCACCCTGGGTGGTGTCGCTGGCCGCCACCGCGAGCGTGCGCAACAGCGCCGACTTGCCCGAGCCGCCGGTGCCGAAGACGGCCATGGCGCCGTCCCGGTCCGGCTCGAAGGCCACCGTCGGCTGACGCTGGGAGTCCGGATCGTCCAGGACGCCGAACACCAGGGACTCGTCGGACCGGGCGGAGGGCAGCCGGGCGAGCTCGTAAAGGGGGCTCAGGTCGTCCAGCCACGGCCGGCGCGGCGGCGGGAAGCCCGCGACGGACGCCGCCTCACGGATCGTGCCCACGATGCGGGTGAGATCGTTCGGGCCACGGTCCTCGGGAGCGGAACGCGCCCGCTCGGCGTCCGCCGGGTCCTCCTGCGGCTCCCAGACGGTGCCGCCGTCGAAGCCGAGCGTCTCCACGACCACGCGGGGTGGCGGCGGGGTCGCCGAGGTCCAGCCGCCGGCGTAGCCGGCCTGGAAGGCGGTCAGTCGACCCGGGCCGGTCTTGGCCACGCCACGTCCGGGGATCCCCGGGTCGAACCCCGCGGCCTGCGGAGTACCGATCACGTCGTCGCTGTCCGCCTCGTCGGCCATGCGCAGGGCGATGCGCAGGTTCGTGTTCGCCCGCAGATTGTCCTTGATCACACCCGCGGGGCGCTGGGTGGCCAGGATCAGGTGGAGCCCCAGCGACCGCCCGCGCTGGGCGATGTCCACCACGCCATCGACGAACTCGGGCACCTCCTTGGCGAGGGCCGCGAACTCGTCCACGACGATCACCAGGCTCGGCGGCGCCTGCGGGTCACCGGTGCGTTCCAGGGAGATCAGGTCCTTGGCCCGCTTGCGGTTGAGCAGGTGTTCGCGGAAGTGCACCTCGGCCTTCAGCGAGGCCAGCGCCCGCTGCACCAACCGCGGGCTGAGGTCGGTGACCAGGCCCACGGTGTGCGGCAGCT
>CAZOWW010000008.1:0-81980 GCA_964583765.1 uncultured Kineosporiaceae bacterium | reverse complement strand
CGAGCGCGAGATCGTGACCATCGAGTCGGCCGTTTCCGTGCCGCTCGCGTCCTTCGAGGAGGGGCGCATCGCGGATCTCGTGCCCTGGGACCGGCCGGTGGTCCTCTACTGCCGCAGTGGCACGCGATCCGCCCGGGCACTGCACCTCGTGCGCGCGGCGGGCCATCCGGACGTGCGGCATCTGGACGGCGGGGTGCTGGCCTGGGTCCGGGACGTGGCGCCCTGGCTGCCCGAGTACTGAACGTCTCGCACCCCGGCCGGACCGGCCCGGACAGATCCTCTGAGGATCCGGTCCGGGCCGGCTGGACCTTCCGGCCGTGGCGGCTCGTGGACAGCTCTGGCGCTTGCGGGCGGCTCAGAACCGGGTGAAGTCGATGCGGGCCAGGGTGTCCGCGTGATGTGTGGCGATTCCCGCCGAGGTGATGGTGACCACGAGCGAGTCGGCCACGAGCGCACGCAACGGGACGGCGTCCGCGATCAGGTCCGGTTCGGAGGCGACGCCCTTGCCGCCGGTACTGGCGCCCATGGCACCGGCAGCCAGCGGATGCAGCACCGTCGGGTTGCCCAGGGACCGGCCGGTGAGCCGGACGGCGAGCACCCCCGATTCCTGTCCGTACCGGCACTGCTCCTTGAGACGCCTCAAGGATCCCGGCCCGGTGCCCAGATCGGGGTCCCGCACGAGCGGAGTGATCAGGCAGGTGCGTGTGAACGGTGTGAGGACGAGGCCGTTCACGAAGGTGAAGGCGTGCGGATCGGACTCGGCCTGACTCCAGGCGCCGGTGAGGCGGACCCGATCCAGGCGCCGAGGGGCGGCCGGGTCGGAGACGTCGAACAGGGAGAGTTGCAGCGCCTGGGTCACCCCGGTCGCGGTGGCGTCCTGGCCGATGCCCAGGAGCAGGCCTGACCCGGCGGGCTGAAGGAACGCCGAGTAGCCGCGGAGTTCCAGGGTTCCGGCGACACGCGGGTGACGGGGGTCGGCGAGGTCCACCGTGAACAGTGGGTCGGTCTGCCGGAAGGTGACCAGGTAGCCGACCGGTCCCAGGAACCGCACCGCGCGCAGGGTCTCCCCGGCGCCCAGGCCGCCGACCGAGCCGACCTCTGCGAGGCGATCTCCGTCGGGCTTGAGCACGGTGATCTGGTTCTGCGTGGCGGGCAGGGGTTTCTGGCTGGAGGGCACCAGACCCTGGGTGACGGAGGTGGAGCCCGGGGTGGCGGAGGGAGCCGCGGCCTCGGCCGGTGCGGCGGAGGCTGCCTTCGCGTCCGGGGCCTCGACGGCCATCGGTTCGATGAGGGAGCGGTCGGTCGTGGAGGCCACGCGCAGGACGCCGTCGTACTCGTCCATCGCGTACTGGCCGAGCAGCGAGCCGGAGACCGAACCGGAGGCCAGGTACTCCGGGCGTGCACCGGTCAGGTCGAAGAGGTGGATCTGGGTTCGTTCCTGGTCCGCGGCGCTCGGCGTGGTCGGGCTGGCCGAGGGCGTTCCCGACACGGTGGCGTCGTCCAGGGCCGCAGGAGCGGGTACCGGAGCGTCCGTCGCCGTCCAGGGAACGGTCGCGAGATAGGCATGCGTGGCGGTCTGGTACAGGGTGGCCCCGCTCGCGACCACGCCGGCACCGGTCCAGTGTGCGATCCCGTCGCCGGTGAGGTCGAAGCGCACCAAGGACACCGAGTCGAGGCCCGAGAACGTGCGGGGAGCACTCACCGACGAGCAGTCCAGGAGCTCGCGCGTGGGCGACGTGGCGGTCACCCGACCGCTCCGGTCGTAGGACGTCAGCCGGTAGTGGGGGAGCCAGTCGTCCAGGGTCGAGGCCGCGACGACGGCGCGATTCGTGCGCGTCGCCTGCTGGATCGCCCGGGTCGAGGGGGAGCTCGGGTTGACCCAGGGCAGTCGTCCGCTGCTCGAGTTGAGTGCCAGCGTGGCCCGGTCGCCGGTCAGTCGTGCTCCCACGAGGTCGCCGTCCAGGTCGAGGGTGCGCACGATCCGGGGTCGCGTCACGTCGGTCAGGTCGACCTCCGCGATCCGGGTGATCGGACCTGACCAGTCGGGATCCGGCTGGGCGGACGTCGTGCCCGGGACCACACCCGGGTCACCCGGGGAGGCGACACCGGGGACGGCACCGTCGGAGGCCCCGTCGGCGCTGCCTGCGCTGCCGGATGCGGCCGAGCCGGACGACATGTCTTCGGCGATCGCATACCCGTACGTGTTGAGCGTGCCCAGGACGAGCGCGTGGTCCCCGTGCACGAGCAGCTGGTCGGGATTCCAGCCGGTCAGGGTGAGGGAGCCCGTCACCTGGGCCCGGCCGTGGACGAGCCGTGCGACGCGCAGCGCACCGTTGACCACGAGGACCACCCGGTCGCCGGTGATCTTGACGAGATCCGCTTCGTCGACCCCGGCCACCTGAACCGTGGTGCCGGTGTCGGAGGTGGATCCGCCGACGTCGGAGGACGTGGAGTTCTCGGCCTTCGCGGCTCCCGGGACGGGGGACGAGGCCGCCGCTCCGCCCGCGGTGACCTCGTCGAAGGCGCGGATCGGGGTGCCCCCGATCGCACCGACGAGGCCGTAGGGACCGACGCGGCGGCCGGCCTGCTCGTGGAAGTAGCGCAGCAGGGCGTCGCAGCTGTCGAAGCTCTCGAACGCGACCGGAGCAGTGGCACCCAGGCCGACGGGGGAGCCGTTGCCGCCGCCCGGAACGAGCAAGGCCCCGGAGACCACGGCGGCGGTGATCGCCGCCAACGGGACCAGCACCCTGGGCCGTACCCAGCGCCTTCCCCGGGTACCGAGCGCCGGACTCTCCGGGGCCGGGACGGGGACGCGGGGGTCAGCGTCCGTGTCGGTGGCGGGTGGGACGGCGGACGTGCTGGCGTCGAGGGACGGCAGGTGGCGCCGGTGGTCGTCCGGAGCGTGGGGGCCGGTGGGCGAGTGCTCGGGCATGAGGTCCTCCAGGAACGGGAACGCCACTTCGACGCGGTGAGTGCGAGGTCGGTTCCCTGTTGCGAGGGATTCGGTCCACTCTGCTCCGCCCGAGCCGATCCCTTCCCTGCCCGAGCCCGTCCACTCTTCCCCGAGCCCGTCCACTCTTCCCCGGATCCGGCCTTCATCGGAACCGGGCCACGAGGAGCCCTCGGCCTCGCCCTGGGTCGATCCCCCCCCGGGAGGTCCGCGGCGGACGGAGCAACCGGCATCCTGGGTCGGTGACAGGACATCGCCATGGGACATCCGAGACCGGGTCGTCGGACGAGCTTCCGGACTTCGCCTCGGCGGTGCTGGACGTGGTCGATCTGGTTCCGCCCGGGAAGGTCGCCACCTACGGGGACATCGCCGAGTATCTCGGCCGGGGTGGTCCCCGCCAGGTCGGTGCCGTGATGGCTCGCTGGGGAGGGGCCGTGGCGTGGTGGCGGGTCGTGCGAGCGGGCGGGGCGCCGGTGGTGGGGTACGAACAGGAGGCGCTGCGCCGACTCACTGCGGAGGGCACGCCGCTGCGACCCGGTGGCGACCGGGTGGATCTGGCTCGGGCCCGGTGGTCCGGTGAGGTCGACGAGGCGGTGCCGCGGGATCACCTCGAAGCACTCGCAGGTCAGGACCGCGGGGCAGGTCCGGACCGCGAGGCATGAGGGCGTGACGAGTTGTCCACAGGAACGTTCCCTGCGCTCGTCGTGCACAGGGCGCGGTGGTGGAACCTTCGTGTCGGCGTCATGTGCTGAGATCGGTACATGACCGTGTCGCCCTCCCGCGGGAGCACGCACCGGTCGGCTCCGGGGCCCTCCACACGGTCCGCGCCGACCGGTGTGGTGAGTGGCCGTGAACCGGTGTGGTCATCCGGGGAGCACCGTGTCCCGCCAGGGGTGACCCTGGATCCCGTCCAGGTGGACGCGGTGGCGCACCGGCAGGGGCAGGGTCCCCTGGTCGTGCTCGGTGCGCCGGGCACGGGTACGAGCACCGTGCTCGTCGAGTGCGTGGCCGCCCGCGTGGAACGCGACGGGGTCCCACCGGACCGTGTGCTCGTTCTCGCGCCGACCCGCTCGGCGGCGGCTGCCCTGCGGGGTCGGCTGTCGGCCGTGTTGGGACGCACGGTGCGGGAACCGCTTGCGCGCACGCCGCACTCCTACGCCTTCGGCCTGATCCGCCGGGCCCGGGTGCTGGACGGCGACGTGCCGCCCCAGCTCATCTCCGGGGCCGAGCAGGACAGCATCCTGGCCGAGTTGCTCGCCGGGCACGAGGAGGGTGTCGGTCGCCGCCCGGAATGGCCCCCGGACGTTCCGGCGGCGACCAGAGTCCTGCGCGGCTTCCGTGACGAGTTGCGGGACCTGCTCATGCGGGCCATCGAACGTGGTCTGGGCCCTGGTGACCTGGCCCGTCTCGGTCGACGGCACCACCGCGAGGAGTGGGTGGCGGCGGCCCTGGTCCTCGAGGAGTACCTCGAGGTCACCGCCCTGGCGAGCCCGGGTGCCTTCGATCCGGCCGCCATCGTCGACCATGCCACGGCGCTGTTGGCCGGTGACCGAAGGTTGCGTGAGGCCGAGCAACAACGCTGGTCGGTGCTCGCAGTGGACGATGCCCAGGAACTCACGGCGGCGGCGCACCGACTGCTCGCGGTGCTCGCGGCGGGGGGGCCGGAACTCGTGCTGGTGGGCGATCCTGATGCGGCGACCCAGACCTTCCGCGGGGCAGTGCCGCGGGCTTTCCTCGAGCTGCGTTCCGGCAACGATCCTGTGCCCCGCACCGTGATCCTGCCGACGGCCTGGCGCCAGGCCACTCTCCTGCGGGAGGCCGCGGCCCGGGTATCCGCGAGGATCGGCAGCAGTGGGGCGGTGGAACACCGGACCGCGGTCGCCCCCGTGGGTGCGGAGCCCGGCCGGATCGAGGTGCACCTTCTCGCCTCGCGGGTCCAGGAGGCGTCCTTCGTGGCGCAGGCCCTGCGCAGACTGCACCTGGACCAGCAGGTCCCCTGGTCCGAGATGGCGGTGATCCTGCGTTCGGCACGAGGGGCGGACCTCCTCCTGCGGGCGCTCACCCGTGCGGGAGTGCCTGTCGTCAGCACCACCACCCAGGTACCCACGCGGGACGAGCCGGCGGTCGTGCCGCTGCGGCTTGCTCTGCGCTGTGCCGTGGATCCGGCGACCCTCGACGCAGACCTGGCAGTACAGCTCCTGGGCTCCCCGCTGGGCGGCGTCGACGCGGTGGGGCTGCGTCGGGTACGCCAGCAGCTTCTGGTCGCAGAACGCGCCGCCGGTGGTTCCCGTACCAGCGAGCAGCTGCTCGTGGACGTCCTACGGATGGCCCTGACGGGCCCGGACGCTGGGCTCGCCCAGCCCGATGAGGTCGTCCCGGGGATGTTCGATGCCCCGGCAGGAGAGCCGCCGACCCCCATCGACCTCCGTGCCGACGACCCGGCCACCATGGTGATCACGTCTCCCGGGACAGTCTCCGCGGGTGCGGAGGGCGGCCCGCCGGCGCTCCGGCGGGCAGGTGCGGTGCTCACCGCCGGTCGTGCCGCCGTGCTGGAGCCGGGTGCCACGGGTGAGCGCGTCCTGTGGGCCGTCTGGCAGGCGAGCGGGTTGGCAGAGCCCTGGCAGCGGGCTGCGTTGTCCGGCGGCGCGGCCGGCGCACGGGCCGACCGCGATCTGGACGCCGTGGTCGCCCTGTTCGACGATGCGGCCCGCTTCGCCGAGCGGCTCCCGCACGCCGGGCCCGCCGAGTACCTCGCCTATCTGGACGCCCTCGATGTTCCCGCGGACAGCCTTGCCGAAAGGGCTCCCGTGGCCGAGGCCGTCGAGGTGCTCACTCCCCAGGGCGCGGCCGGACGCCAGTGGCAGGTGGTCGCCGTGTCCGGCCTGCAGGAGGGCGTGTGGCCGGACCTGAGGTTGCGGGGATCCCTGCTGGGCGCGCAGGACCTCGCGGATCTGCTGGACGGGCGAACGGAGACGGTACGGGCGAGTGCGGAGACCCTGCGCGCGGCTCGGCGCGCGGTGCTCGACGACGAGCTGCGTCTCTTCCATGTCGCCGTGGGGCGTGCCCGCAGACATCTCCTGCTCACGGCGGTGCGGTCGGAGGAAGAGCTGCCCTCGCCCTTCCTCGATCTGGTCGATCCACCCGTGCCCGCGCCCCGCGCCGACCCGTCCGGCGTCGACGCGCCCGCCCCGGTGCCCGCTGGATCCCGTGCGGACGAACTGCGGCCGTTGTCCCAGGTCCCGTGGGCGCTCACCCTGCCGACCCTGGTGGCGCGGCTGCGTGCGGTGACGGTCGACGCCGCTGCGGCCCCGATGCGACGGGAGGCTGCGGCGGGCCAGCTGGCCAGGCTCGCCCTCGCCGGGGTCCCGGGCGCCCATCCCCAGGACTGGTACGGGCTGCCTCCGTTGTCCGACCCGGGACCGCTGCGTCCCGAGGACACGCCGGTGGCTGTCTCGCCGTCCCGGGTCGAGGCGTTCCAACGCTGTGCTCTGCGCTGGATGCTGGAACAGGCCGGCGGGGCGCCGCCGAGTGGCACGGCGCAGCGCCTGGGCACGCTCGTGCACCGGGTCGCGCAGGTGCTGCCGCGGGGCGGGCGGGAGGAGCTGCTCGCCGAGCTGGAGCGTCTGCTGGTCGACTGCGACCTCGGCCCGGGCTGGGCAGGGCGGCGGGAGGTCGAGCGGGCCCGGACGATGGTCGACAAGTTCGCCACCTACGTGCGTGACGCGGAGCGGGCCGGACGCCGTCTGGTCTCGACCGAACTCGCGGTGACCGCCCAGGTGGGCAGAACGCTGATCCGCGGCCAGGTGGACCGGCTGGAGGAGGACGCCGAAGGACGGCTGCTGGTCGTCGATCTCAAGACGGGGCGGGCCGCTCCGAGCGAGGCGGACGTGGCGCGGCATCCTCAGCTGGGCGCCTACCAGGTCCTGGCCGCCGAGGGTGCGTTCGACGAGGAGACCGACTCATCGGCCCGAGGCTCCGCGGGAGCGGCTCTGGTGCAGTTGGGAACCGAGCGCGCCACTCCTCGGGTACAGACCCAGCGGCCTCTTCGGGAGGATCCCGACCCCCGCTGGGCGCACGAGCTCGTCGAGACCAGCGCCGCGGGCATGTCCGGTGCGGCCTTCCCTGCGACCCCCAACCCGCAGTGCCGCACCTGTCCGGTCGTCCGCTGTTGTCCGGCGCGGGCCGAGGGCCGGCAGGTGGGGCAGTGAACCCCCGGCCACCCGCCGAGCGCGGTCCGGGTGCGACTCCGGGCGCAGGTCGGGCGCGTGCCCCGCAGGAGCAGCAGCTGGACCTCGGACTCGATCTCGGCCTTCCGGTCGAGTCCTCCCGCGCCCGTGCTCCCCGCCGGAAGGACTCTGCAGGCGCGGGTCCAGGAGGCGCTTCGTCCTCTGGGACCTCCGCCCCGGCCCAGGACCGCGTCACCGGGACCGCATCGGAGCGACCCGGGCGGGACGCCCGCAGGGGGACCTGGTCGGCCATCCGGATCGCTCGCCTGCTCGGCCGCCCCGAACCGACTCCCGAACAGGTGACGGTCATCGAGGCACCGCTGCAGCCGCTGCTCGTCGTCGCCGGTGCAGGCTCGGGCAAGACCGAGACCATGGCGGCCCGGGTCGTCTGGCTTGTCGCGAACGGGCACCTGTCCGCCGATCAGGTGCTCGGGCTCACCTTCACCCGTAAGGCGGCGGCCGAGCTGGCCGAGCGGGTCCGGTCGCGGCTCCGACTCCTTGCCCGGGCCGGAGGTCCCGCGGACCCCGAGCCGGTCATGGTCGCCACGTATCACTCCTACGCGGCCGGGGTGCTCGGGGACCATGGTCTGCGGCTCGGTGTGGAACCCAGCGCCCGCCTGCTCACCGAGGCGGGGACCTGGCGGCTGGCCTGGGAGGTCGTGCAGGCCTGGGACGGTGACCTGCACGACCTCACCGCGAGCCCCGCCACGGTCACGGAGGCTGTGCTCAGCCTCGCAGGTGAAGGCGCCGAGCACCTGACTTCCGTGGAAGCGGTGGACGATCTGGTCGCGGGGATGCTCGCCCGCGCGGCGACCCTGCCCACCGAGGCGGGGCCCACCGACGCGGGCGGGGCACAACCCGGCAAGGTGAGCCGGGCGGTCGCTGACGTGCTCGGCACGCTACGTCAGCGCAGGCTGGTGCTGCCCCTGGTGACCGCCTACCAGGAGCGCAAGCGTGAACGGAACCTGCTCGACTTCTCCGACCAGGTGGCCTTGGCGGCTCGCCTGGCCCAGGAGGTCCCGGCGGTCGCTGCGGGGGAGCGCACCCGGTTCCGCACCGTGCTGCTCGACGAGTACCAGGACACGAGCCACGCTCAGCTCGTCCTGCTGCGGGGCCTGTTCGGCGGGGGACACCCCGTCACCGCCGTGGGCGACCCCCACCAGTCGATCTACGGCTGGCGCGGTGCCTCGGCGGGCACGTTGGCCCGTTTCCCGGGGGAGTTCCCGGACGGTCGGGGACGGCCCGCGGCGGTCGCCGTACTCTCGACGAGCTGGCGGAACGACGTGGGCGTGCTCACCCTGGCCAACCGCATCGCTGCTCCCCTCGCTGATCCGCTTCCCTGGGCGCCGCAGGCGCCCCGGCCTCAGGTGTGCGAGTTGCGGGCCCGTCCCGGCGCGGGACCCGCCCAAGTGGTCGCGGCCTGGTTCGCCACCCTGGAGGAGGAAGCCGAAGCCGTCGCGGACTTCGCGGCCGGGGCATGGGCGGGGACCGCCGAAGTGGCCGTGTTGTGTCGCACCCGGGCGCAGTTCCCCCTCGTGGAGGAGGCGCTGCGGGCGCGGGGACTGCCCGTGGAGGTGGTCGGGCTCGGTGGGCTGCTCGACGTACCCGAGGTGGCGGATGTGCGCGCCGTCCTGGAACTGCTCGCCGACCCGAGCCGTGGGGACGCGGCGATGCGCCTGCTCACCGGCCCGGCGTGGCGCCTGGGACCCCGTGACCTGGACGCGTTGGGTGCCTGGGCCGTCGAACTCGCGCGACGTTCCGGCGCAGGGCACGGTCCTCGGTCCGGGGACCCACGTGCGGAACCCCTCGACGAACGGTGCCTGGCCGAAGCCCTGCACGAACTGCCACCGCCCACCTGGACAGGGCGGGACGGGCAGACCCTCTCCACGATCGGACGGCGTCGGCTGACCGCGCTCGGCGCCCTCCTGGCGGGTCTGCGGGCCACCCTGGCCAGGTCTGCGCCGGCCCTGCCGGAACTGGTCGTCGAGGTCGAACGCACGTTCCTGCTGGACGTCGAGGCGGCGGCCCGCCCGGACGAGGCGGCGGCCCGGGCCCGGGCTCAACTCGACGCCTTCGCCGAGGTGGCGGCAGCCTTCGTCGACGACGGACCCGGGGCATCCCTCGGTCCGTTCCTCGCCTGGCTGCAGGCGGCCCAGGACCGGGAGCGCGGTCTCGAACCCGCGGCCGGGACCACGCACCAGCACGCCGTGCAGGTCCTCACCGTGCACGCGGCGAAAGGCCTGGAGTGGGACGCCGTCGCGGTTCCGGGACTCGTCGAGGGGACCTTCCCGACCGGCACCGGGGGGCGGGCACCCGGCGCCACGGGCGGTTGGCTCACCGGCCTCGGCAGCGTTCCCTTCCCCCTGCGCGGGGATGCCGCCGCGCTGCCCCAGTGGCAGGTGGCGGCTGCGACGAGCCAGCGTGAGCTCACCGCCGCGCTCGGCGCGTTCCGCGAGCACTGTGGTGCCGTCGAGGTCGCCGAGGAGCGCCGGCTGGCTTATGTCGCGGTGACGCGTGCCCGTAGCCGGCTGCTGCTGTCCGGGGCCCAGTGGGGTGAGGGGAGCAGACCACGCACGCCGTCGAGGTTCCTGCTGGAGGCCGTGGAACTGCCCGACGTGGGGCGCCTCGCCTGGGCGGACCCGCCGGCGGCCCAGGGCACCAATCCGCGTGCGGCCAGGGTCGCAGCCGTGGACTGGCCCTCCGATCCGTTGGCCGGACATCGCGAGGCGGTGGAGGACGCCGCCCGGTGGGTGAACGAGGCAATGGTCCGCCTTGCCGGAACGACCACATTGGCTGGAGCGACCACATCGGCTGGAACGACCATGCTGCCCGAAACAACCGTGACCGTCGAAGCAGCAGTCGCGGCCGACTCCGACGGCGTGACGGTCCAGCGTGTCGCCGCCAATCCCTTCGCCCTCGCGTGGGCGCGGCAGGTGGACATGCTGCTCGCCGAGCGGGACTCCGTGTCGGATCACGGCGTTCACGTGGCCCTGCCTGCGCATCTGTCCACGTCGCTGTTGGTGGGTCTCGCCGCGGATCCCCGGGCGACCGCCCTGCGTATCCGAAGGCCGATGCCGCAGCCACCCGACCCGTGGGCCCGCCGGGGGAGCGGCTTCCACGCCTGGCTGGAGCGGCGCTTCCAGTCCGCGGCACTGCTCGACCTCGACGAACTGCCCGGGTCCGCCGACGACGACCGGGCCGAGGACGATCTCAGTGACCTCCAGAGACGCTTCCTCGCCTCGGAGTGGGCGATGCGCACGCCCGAGGCCGTGGAGGTGCCGGTGGAGACGCCCCTCGGCGGGGTCGTGATCCGGGGACGGATCGACGCGGTGTTCCGTCGACCGGACGGTGGCTGGGAGATCGTCGACTGGAAGACGGGCCGCCCTCCCGCACCCGGAGTGGCTGAGTCACGATCCGTGCAGCTCGCCGTGTACCGGTTGGCCTGGGCGCGGCTGCAGCAGGTACCGCTCCATCAGGTCAGCGTGGCCTTCTTCTACGCGAGTGCCGGGGTCACCGTCCGACCGGCGACCCTGCCCGACGAAGCCGCCCTGGTCTCGTTGATCGCCGCCTCGGGAGGGATCCCGTCGGACGCCGCTCATCGGGACTGATGCTCGTGCCGAACTCCTCGCTGCGCCGAGCATCACCAGCGGCCGAGCATCACCAGGGAGTGTCGGCGACCGCCTCGTCCAGGTCGGTGAGCATCTTCACCGCGTCGTCCAGAACCTCAGCGTCGTCCCGGGCGACGCCGTGCAGCAGCCAGCGGGCCACGGACAGTTCCCCGGCGAGTCGGGCACGCCGCACCAACGCGCGGTCGGGCTGTTCGCGCCGTCCCATCGCATAGGCCTCGACCACCGACTCGAATGCGTCGTCGTCCGCGCCCATCGCGATCCAACCGAGGTCGTCGGCAGGATCGGCCACCCGGGCCTCCGCCCAGTCCACGATGCCGACGATCTCCTCGCCGTCCACCAGCACGTTGTCCGCGGCGAGGTCACCGTGTACCGGGCACGGTACGAAACGCCAGGCCCCGGCTTCCTCGAGCGCCTTCTCCCATCGGGCCATCAGGCGCGCCGGGACCTGTCCGGTGGCGGCCGCCCGGTCCACCTCGGCGAGTCGCCTGGTGCGGTACTCCTCGGGACTGTAGATCGGCATGCCGGCGTCCTCGACGAGCCGGATCGGCAGGTCGTGCACGGCAGCCAGGGCCCGGCCGAGCGCTGCGGCGAGTCCCGGGCCGGGCTTGAGCCCGGACAGGTCCAGCGGATCACCGGGCACGAAGCGGTGCACGAGCGCGACGCCGCCCTCCAACAGCGGAGCCGTCCCTGCCACGTCCGGCATGTGGAAGGGCAGCCAGCCGGCCAGTCCCTTGAGCAGCCGGGCCTCCTGATGGAGCCGCACCCCGGCGGCGGGCGAACTGGGCGCCCGCACGATCCATTGGCGTCCCTGGTCGTCGTGGATGAGGGCGATCTCCAGATCGTCCACGGGGGAGACCAACGGATGGGCCGTCGCCGGCTCCAGCCCACGGACAGCCGCATTGGCCAGGGCGGCCAGGGCGAAGGGAGACCGGTTCGGCACGAACCAAACCTACGGCCTGACCCTGGACGCTCCGGGGAGCAGGGCGGCAACTGCCGGCGCGCGCCCGGCTCCTGGTCCCGCCCCGGGCGCTCCGGGGGAGCGAGGCCGATCGCCGTAGGGTGGCGACATGTCCGTCGATCCGCTCGGAGTCCCCCAGACCACCTTGGACAGGGCCGCGCACCGGCGCGGTGACCCGGAACTCCCCGAACGCCTCCTGGCGAGCCCGGACACCCGCGTGCTCGTCCTGTGCGGGGACCGGGGGCCGGTCGTGGACCGTGACGGGCAACCGGAGCTCGCACTCGTGCCGCCTGCGGAGTGGCAGGCCGCCGGGTTGCTCGCCTACCTGGGTGTCGACCCGTCCACGAGTCGTGAGCATCTGCTGGCCGCGTTCGGGGCGGCCCCGGCGGGGGACGAACCGCGTCTGAGCGTGCCGGCGCCGGTCCTGCCCGGGACCTCCACCACGGCTGGGACGGAACCGGAGGTCCACTGGGCGGGGCTGCGGGAGCTGGCGCCTCGGCTGGACCCCTTGGGCGCCGACCTCCTCACCACGGGCGTCGCTCTGGCCAACTGGCACGCGGTCACGACGCACTGTCCGCGGTGCGGTGCGGCCACGGAGGTCACCCAGACAGGGTGGGTCCGTGCCTGCCCCGGGTGCGGTGCGGAGCAGTACCCCCGCACCGACCCGGCTGTGATCATGATGGTCACTGATCCCGACGACCGACTGTTGCTCGGCCGCCACTCCCGGTGGCAGCGTGGTCATTACTCCACGCTGGCCGGCTTCGTGGAGCCCGGGGAGTCGGCCGAGGACGCCGTGCGGCGTGAGGTGTTCGAGGAAGCCGGGGTTCAGGTGGGTGAGGTGCAGTACCTCACGAGTCAGCCGTGGCCGTTCCCCGCCTCGCTCATGCTCGGCTTCCACGCACATGCCCTCAGTTCCGAGATCCGGGTGGACGGCGTGGAGCTCGTCGAGGCCCACTGGTGGAGTCGCGAGGACGTGGCGATCGACCTTGCCTCAGGTGACCTGCTCCTGCCTCCGAGGCTCTCGGTGGCCCGTCAGATGATCGAACGCTGGTACGGGAAACCCATCACCCGCTCTGCCAACGCCTGGAACTGAGTCCGGGTAACTGGAGCGCGGCCTTGCGGTCCGGAACTGAACGAATCGGGCTCGGATAGCTGGAACCGAGCCCGGCCGACCGGAATCCGCTCCGAGTGAACCGGGCCCGGTCGGGCCGCGTCTTCAGCGGCCCGTCCGAGCCGGCTACTCGTCCGAGCTGGCCAGGCGTGCCTTGACGAGGGACAGCGAGGGGTTCGTCGCCGCAGTTCCGTCGGGGAAGAGCACAGTCGGCACGGTCTGGTTCCCGCCGTTGACGCTCATCACGAACTCGGCCGCCTCGGGGGAGTTCTCGATGTTCACCTCGGTGAAGGTGATCCCCTCGCGCTCCAACTGACCCTTGAGACGGCGGCAGTATCCGCACCAGGTGGTCGAGTACATGGTGATGGTGCCGGCGGCGGGGGCCTGCATCGGTCCTCCCAGAGGGACGAGACGCCCGTGACCGTCACGGTGCGCGGGGGCGCCGGTCGAGCGGACCGGTCAGGTCCATCCAACCCTGGGCGGAGCCGACGCGCTCGTGGACCCACCGGCCGGGGCGGGGTCCGACCTCGCAGGGTGCCTGCGGGCCCGTCCACCCGCCGGGGCTGGGTCTGCCACTGCTGTGGTCCTGCCTCTGCCGCTGCCGGGGGCCAGCCTCTGTGCCGTCCGCCGGCCTGCCCACCTGCCGGGCTTGCTGCTGTGCCCGCGGACCTTTCCACAGCCGGGGTGGGGAGTTCGGGCGGAGCTTGGCAGGATGGGACGCGATGCCCCCTCCGCAGCCGTCCCCGCGCACCACCCCGCACCGGAGTCTCCCGGACGGGGACGTCGTCGCGCCCGATCTGTTCGGCGGCGCGAGCGCCCCCCCACCTGCCGCGCTCGGCGGCGCTCCCGGCCCCGCACCCGACCTGTTCGGGACGGTGCCCGGGGGAGCGCCCGATCCCTGGGCCGCTCCGGCATCCCCCGACGTCGACGCTGATCTTCCCGTGATCGTCGGGCCGCCCGACCACGTGCACCTGCCCGTCCCTGGCCGCCCCGGTTCTGCGCCTGCGGCTTCCTCCTCCTCCCTCGCGGTCGCGACCCGCTCGGTTCCGGGCGAGGCGCCGGTCGGTGGTCCCGCGCGGTCCGAGCCGGGCTCGTCCGTCCTGGGGTGCGGTGTGGGCCGGGCCGACCGCATGCTCCAGGCCCTGGATCCCGAACAACGTGAGGTGGCCGCCGCGGTGAGCGGCCCGGTCTGCGTGCTGGCCGGAGCCGGTACGGGCAAGACCCGGGCGATCACCCACCGCATTGCGTACGGCGTGCACGCGGGTGTCTACGTTCCCCAGCGTGTGCTCGCGGTGACGTTCACCGCTCGGGCTGCCGGGCAGATGCGTACCCGGTTGCGTGACCTGGGCGTCGCCGGGGTGCAGGCACGGACCTTCCACGCGGCCGCGTTGCGCCAGCTCACCTACTTCTGGCCACAGGTGATCGGGGGAGCGGCGCCGTCCCTGGTCGAGCACAAGGCCGGGCTGGTCGCCGATGCGGCCGCCAGGCTGCGGCTGAGTGTGGACCGTCCCGCAGTACGTGATCTCGCCGCCGAGATCGAGTGGGCCAAGGTGAGCCTGCTCACCTCCGGTGCCTATGCCGCGGCGGCGGTCCGGGTGGGGCGGGGGGAGCCCGCCGGGTTCGACCCGGCCACGGTCTCGCGCCTGATGGAGGTCTACGAGTCGGTCAAGACCGAGCGGAATGTGATCGACTTCGAGGACGTCCTCCTGCTCATGGTCGCGGTGCTCGAGGACCACCCCCGCGTGGCCGAGGAGGTCCGGAGGCAGTACCGGCACTTCGTCGTGGACGAGTACCAGGACGTCTCGGCGCTGCAGCAGCGTCTTCTCGACCTGTGGCTCGGCGACCGCGAGGACCTGTGCGTGGTCGGTGACCCTCACCAGACCATCTACTCCTTCACCGGCGCCTCGCCGGCCCATCTGCTGGGGTTCCCGGAGCGGTTCCCGCACGCGCGGGTCGTCCGGCTGGTCCGGGACTACCGGTCCACGCCGCAGGTGGTCGCGCTGGCGAACGCGCTCGTGGGGCGAGGACGCCGGGGCGGGAGTGTCGGTCTCCCGGGGACGATCCCGCCCGGCTCGGGAGGTTCGGGTCCGCCTGATTCGGGTTCGCCGGGCTCGGCTCCCGGCTCCGGCACCTCGCGGTCCGGATCCCCCCTGCTCCTCCAGGCGCAGCGCCCGGACGGACCGGCTCCGGAACTGCACGCGGAGGAGGACGACGTCGCGGAGGCCGCGGCCACCGCGGTCCGGATCGGCGGGCTGATCGAGCGGGGGGTGCGGCCCAGCGAGATCGCGGTGCTCTTCCGCACCAACGCACAGTCGCAGCCGCTGGAGTCCGCGCTCGGGGACGCGGGCATCCCGTACGTGCTGCGGGGCGGAGAGCGGTTCTTCTCCCGGCCCGAGGTGCGCTCGGCGATCATGTTGCTGCGGGGTGCGGCGCGGGCCCCGCAGGAGGGACGCACCCTCGTCCGGCAGGTGACCGACGTCCTGGAGGCGACGGGCTGGAACCCGGTCGCGCCGTCCTCGGGGGGTGCGGTGCGGGAACGGTGGGAGTCCCTACGAGCCCTGGTCACCCTCGCCGAGGACCTGGCCGAGGTACGCCCCGAGACCACGCTGTCCGACCTGGTGTCAGAGCTGGACGAGCGGGCGTCCGCCTCGCACGCGCCCACCGTCGACGGCGTGACCTTGGCCTCGCTGCACGCCGCCAAGGGCCTGGAGTGGGACGCCGTCTTCCTCGTCGGCCTCTCCGAGGGCCTGATGCCGATCTCCCTGGCCGAGGGCTGGGAGGCGGTGGAGGAGGAGCGGCGGTTGCTCTACGTGGGCGTGACCAGGGCCCGGGAACACCTGCACCTGTCCTGGGCCCGTGCCCGCACCCTGGGCGCCCGGGCGACCCGCTCCCCGTCCCGGTTCCTGGACGGCCTCTTCGACGGCGCCCCGGCCGTGGGGACGCGAAGCCGGCGTGAGGGCGCGGCCGGCGGGGGAAACCGGGACGGCGGACGTCGCAGCCGGCCCGCGTTGCCCACGGTCTGCCGCTCCTGCCACCGCCCGCTGGCGACCTCGGCCGAACGCAAGATCGGTCGTTGCGACCAGTGTCCGGCGACCTACGACCCGGAGCTGTTCGAGGCCCTGCGGGCGTGGCGATCGGAGACCGCTGCCGCCGCCAAGCTGCCCGCCTACGTGGTGTTCACCGACGCGACCCTCGTGGCTATCGCCGAGAGCCGGCCCGCGGACCTGCCGGCACTGGCCCGCATCCCCGGTGTGGGCGCGGTCAAACTGGACCGTTACGGACCGTTGGTGCTCGAGGTTCTGTCGCGCGGGTGACAGTCCGGCAACGGACCGGAAAATCAGTTGTGCGTCCGCCGGGAAGGCCTCTACTGTCGAAATCACCGAGGGACGGCGCTCGCATGCCGTTCGACGGTGGGTAGTCCTCGGCAAGTCCAGTCAGGCACGACGAGTCCAGCCAGGGAGGTGTTCACGATGACAGGTATCTGCTCGGGTACCCGTCCGTTCGCGATGACCCCCCTGGCGATCGGGCAAGTCCGGCCCGAACACCTTGCGGCCCAGCGGCCTGCAGGGCGTGACCTGCTGAATGCCGCCGGCGGCGGTCTCCTGGCGGTCGTCGGGGACGCCGTGGCGACTGTCGGTCGCTATCGGACGACGGGTCAGGAGCACCGCTCCGTACTCGCCCCGGTCACCGCATGCGCGACCGCTCCGTCGTGGGGGACCACTGTGCCCACCGCGCTGTCCGTCGTCGGCAGTGATCTGCCCATCGACATTGCGACCCCGTCCGTGTCCGTCACTACCTCCATGTCCACCACGACGCAGCGACCGACGTTCGTCGCCGAGCGCACGTCCTTTGCTTCCAAGCATCACGTGGGAACTCCCTGGGGGAGTCCACCGGTCTGATCAGACCGGCTCTCCAGGCCGCGGTTCCCGTTCCGGGACCGCGGCCTTTCTGGTTTTTCGGCCACCTCCCGGGTTGTCGGTGGGCGCGGCGAGGCTTGAGGCCTCGACTGGGCCCGCCAGAGGCGAGCACCACCAGCACCACCGCCGGTCGTCAGACCGGCGCCAGCCAACCGGTGGCATCGGCGCCACCGGGTCATCGGTGGGGAGGTCCCACCGCAGACCACGAAGGAGGTGACGACGATGCAGCTCACGGCCCTGCTGGACACCCTGGTCGACCCGATGGACGACATCGCCCTGACCATGGATGTCCCGTGCCGTCTGCACGACGCGGAGCTGTGGTTCGCAGAGTCGCCGGCCGACGTCGAGCGTGCCAAGTCGCTGTGCCAGACCTGCCCGGTGCGTTCCGCCTGCCTGGAGGGCGCGCTTGACCGGCGCGAGCCCTGGGGAGTCTGGGGCGGGCAGCTGGTGATGGGCGGGGTGGTCGTGCCCCGCAAGAGGCCGCGGGGTCGCCCCCGCAAGTGTGAGGTGGCTGCCTGATCCGGGTCCGGGTCGAGAAGGCTCCGTCCTTCTCGACCCGGACCACCCGGGGCAGGTCGACCACCCGAGAGAACCTGTCCGTCCGCAGGATCCGTCCGAATCGTCGAGGCGGAACACCCGCGGTGCACCCGGTCGGCGCCGGCGAGGGCGCCGGCCGGGTCGATGTAAGGAGATCCGATGAATCCGATCACTGGCGAGCTTCTGGCTCGTGATCGTCACCGCGAGACCAGTCACGGTGCCCGTGGCGAGCGTCTGGCGCGCGCGGTGCTCGCGACGCGCCGCGCGCGCCGGGCAATGCGGCGCGCCGAACGCGCTGTGCAGCGATCCGACTACCGAAGGGATTGACCCCTTCCCGACGCAACCTAATGCCTCCTTCCGGCGTCAATATCGGTGAACGTTCCGGTGTTCGCCGGAAGGAGGCGTGGACGATCCTGCACCGGGGACAGGATCGTCGACGGGCTCGTGGAGGGGACGAGGTGGAGGGCCGGCCTGGCCCTCCACCTCGCAGCATCGGGCCAGGACCACACCCCCCCGGGGGGACTGCCCACGGGGGTGGGGACCTCGCCCAGCGCGCCGCAGAACTTCGCCCAGGTCGCCCGGCCGTGGCCCGACCGCGGTGGTGACCGGAGAAGCGCCATCGACGCACACCGACAAGATCAAGCGCTGCGACCGGCTGAACGTGCGCACCGCTGTGCGCCGTGCGGTCCGCGGCGTAACGAAGCCGTTCGAGAGCCGTAGCCTCTCGTTCAAGAGCCGTCCCTACCGTGGATGAATGGTCGAGGAACGCACACCCCACGGGTCAGATACCCCCACTTCGTGCGTGCGATGTGGGTACACGCCACGGCACGGCGCTCCGGGCGTGAGCGGGTCAACCCATCAGGTGCCCGGACGGCAGCTGTGGCTGTGTGCCGTCTGCACGCGTGACCTCATCCACGAGATCGAGACCCAGGACGTCGCCGTGCTCGATGTCCTGGGTCTCCCGGACCGACTGGTGCAGGTCGTGGCCTGACGGCTCGCACCGGTCGGTCCGCTCGGCGTCCGGAACACCGGGCGCCAGGCGCCCGGCGCATCGCAGGTTCGGTGCAGGAGACCTTCCACCCGGGATCCCGCTCTGGAGGCAGCGGGATCCCGACCCGGTGGGACCGGTCCGGAGAGGGAGGCCGGTCCCACCACCGGGTCTACCGGAGCGGCGGGACCCGCGGTCGGTCGGCGATCGCCCTCGGCGAGTCTCAGTCGCCGCCCTCAGCGAATCCCGGCAGCCATCGACGGAGCACGTCCCGGGCTGGGACGGTCCCGCCGATCTGGCTGAGGACGCCGATCCCGCCCAACCAGACCCGGTGGATCAGCAGGTACTCGGGCGGGAGGTTGAGTTTGAGCCCGATCGTCCACTGCGGGCGTCTCGGGTCGTTGATGTGGCGGAACAGGCCGCGCAGCCAGGCCCGGGTGAACTGCCAGTGCTCGTGACGCGCCGGCTCGAGGAAGGGCGAGAGGTACTCCAGCAGCGGTTCGGCATCCACCTGAACGGTCGACCGGATGAACCCCTCCTCGCGCAGCCCGTCGACGACAGCCTGGGCATCCCCGGCCAGGGCCCTGGCGAGCAGCTTGCCGATCATGGGCGGCATCCCGTCGGGGAGCTGCTTGACCGCGCCGAAGTCCAGGATCCCGAAGCGTCCGTCGTCCAGGAGCCGGTAGTTGCCCGGGTGCGGGTCCGCGTGCAGGAGCCCGGCCCGCGCCGGGCCCGCGAGCAGGAACTCCAGGTACCGTTCGGCCCCGAGGTCGCGTTGCTCGGGGGTGCCGTCGGCGATCAGCCGGGAGAGCGGGATGCCGTCGAGCCAGTCACTGACCAGCACGTACCGGGTGGCCCGGATCACGGAGGGGACGGCGAACACGGGGTCCCCGGCGAAGGCCTCGGCGAAACGCTCCTGCGAGACGGCCTCGAGGCAGTAGTCCAGCTCCTCGGCCATGCGCGTGCGCAGTTCGGCGAGGACCGGCTTGAGATCGAGCCCCGGGATCCACCCCGCTGCCACCCGGGTGACCCGGGAGAGCTGGGTGATGTCGGACAGGAGCGCGTCGCCGGCCCCCGGGTACTGCACCTTGACCGCGACCGCACGCCCGTCCTGCCACGTCCCTCGGTGCACCTGGCCGATCGAGGCCGCGGCCGCCGGGGTCTCCTCCAGATGTGGCAGCAACGTGGGCCAGTCGGGGCCGAGTTCGTCCGCCAGCACCTGATGGACGGTCGCCGTCGGCATCGGGGGTGCGGCGTCCTGGAGCTTGGTCAGCGTTGCCCGGTACGGTCCGGCGAGCTCCTCCGGCAGTGCCGCCTCGAGGATGCTCAGCGCCTGCCCGACCTTCATGGCGCCGCCCTTGAGCTCGCCGAGCACCCGGAACAGCTGTTCCGCCGTCCGCGCCTGGACCTGCCCGGCCACGACCTCGGCGGACTTCCCGCCGACCCGCCTGCCGAGGCCCAGCGCCGTGCGCCCGGCGAACCCGAGTGGTAGCGAGGCAAGCTTCACCGTACGGGTCACGGCACGCCGTGGCAGCTCAGTCACCGGACCAGTGTCTCCTGATCGCCCACGTCATGGCGCTCCTAGCGTTCGGCGAGGTGGGGCGCGTCGGGGTGCCAGTGACACCCGCAGCCGGGATGTGCGGGCCAGGGACGGCGCACCGTCAGCCCGTCGGGCAGCTCGATCTCCAGGGTCGCGGCCACCGAGGCGGGCTGGGTCCGCGCGTCCAGGTGTGCGAGGACCTGCAGCGCGGCCGTGCTCGCGGCGAGCGTGGCCAGCGTGGACTCCTCCGGTTCCCAGGGGTCGTGGCCGCGTGCGGTGAACTGCGCGAGGACGACCGGCCACTGCGGGTCGCGATCCGTACGGTGGAGGTCCAGGCACCGGAGGCAGGGCGCATGGCCTGGACGCACGAGTGGACCGATCATGACCCCCGTCTCGCGGACGACCACGGAGAGGTGGGGAAGATCCGCACGGAGCAGGTCGTCACCCACCACGGGATCCGCCACCGCGTGATCGACGAGGACGACGAGAGCCGGCCGGAGGCGCGCTCCGGTCGCAGGGACGGCGCCGCCCACCCGGGAGATCGCGGCTCTCGCGGCGTCCTGGCGGGTCTCGCCCAGGTCCGCCAGGCGTGCGCCGCCCGGCAGCAGATCCCCGGAGGCCACCGGGCGCGGATCGATCACCTCCACGGGAACCCCCTGCGCGGCCAGCAGGACCGACAGGGTGGTGCCGAGCCGTCCGGCACCCCGGATGAGCACCGGAAGACCTGCCCGGCGGTGGCGGAGGCGCCAGCCGTCCCCGCAACCGGGGCACGCCAATGCCCAGATGGCCTCGTCGGGGTCCCACCGCCGATGGGTGACCGCATCCGTGCCGCTCGCCGTGACCGGGAAGTCGTCGCGGTGACCGGAATCCTCGGCGATCATTCCGGCCTCGGTGATCAGCTGGACCAGATGACGCCGACGCAGGTCGGGCGAGGCGGTGTTGTTGATCCCGACCCGGCGGCCCGGCGCCTCCGGAACCGGGGCGAGGAGACGCCCGGGGTCACCGCTCCCGCCACGGACGCATCGGGGAACGGGTCGGTCGGTGTCGGGTCCGGTCTCTTCCGGGAGATCCACTCCGTGCACGAGCTGCTCGAGGAAGGCCCGGTCGTCCGGGGTGAGTCCGTCGAGCACCGTGGCATGGGCCGGATTCACGCCCAGCTGGACGGTCCCGGGGCTGCGCCAGGCCCGACGTAGTCCGGGCCGGAGCCGCACCTGCATGTGAACACCCCCGTGATCCCGTCCCGCTCCGCCCGGGCCCCCTCAAGGCCGGTATCCCCTGAGGGTGGCAGAACCGACGTGCGGCCCGATCGGTCGTCCACAACCCCGAGGAGCTCCCTCTGGGTTGTGGACGACCGTCGACGAGCAGGTCTCTCGCGGGTGGGAGGTCAGGTCGTCCTGGCCGTCCGGACGGCACGTCTCGCGCGGCCTGCCGGCCGACAGCGTGTCCGGGGTCAGCGGACGGTCCGATCAGGCCTTTCCGAGGATGCGGTTCAGGTTCGTGCCACACACCGGGCACTGGCCCTTGGCCATCCGGCGACCGTTCGATTCGACGATCTTGCCTTCGGCCTGCTGCTTCTCCTTGCACTTGACGCAGTAGAACTCGCCCGAGTACGTGCCCTCGGCCATCAAAACCCCTTCCTGAGCGTGGATGCGCGGTGTCGCGGAGCGTCTGCGGCGGGGGGACCGCCCGCAGGCGGCGGACCGCTGGGGGGATTACGTCGAAATGTTAACCGAACGTAGGTGCAATATTGCGCAGCGTGGTCGGGACGCGCCGCGGATGCTTTCGCGCGTCGTCCCAGGTTGCAGCGGGGACGATGCCGGGACGTGCCCCGCCGTCCGGGGCGCGGAACGGGTGCGCTAATGCCGGTACCCGTGGGGGCATGCATCCGGTTCCACTCGGAGCGCCTCGAACCGGCTACGCCCGTGCCGGTGGGGTACCCCGAGAGGTCCGGCCGGCGTGCCCTGGGTCAAGTTCGAGCGGGGTTTGCCTGTGCCGGTCGGGGTAGCTCGTCGATCTTTCTCGGTGTGCTCGGGGTCACGCCCGAGTGGGGTCTGCCCGTGCCGGTGGGGGTACCCCGTCGGTCCTGCGGGGAGTGTCTCGGGTGGGGTCTTGCCGGATCGGAGGTGGCTGCATCCGTGCCCGGACATGACTGACCCCGGGTCCGTCCGTCCCGCGCACCTTCCCCAGTGCGCCTCCGTCGATCCCGGGGTCTTGGTACGACGGTACGGAGAGCACGGAAAGTCGTCAACGAGACACTCTGTGAATCTGTGGATAACATTGGGGATGTTGTGGGGAACCCTCTGCGTGTCCCTGTGGACGGCGGGGGGACGCAGGTGTGCACGGTCGTTGCCCGGGTCTCCGGGTGGGTGCATGACCTGGACACTTCTGATCCAGAGGGTGTGGACAGAAGATTCTTCGGCCGTTGGCAGGTACCGTGCCACCATGGCCCCGCCGGAAGGGGTGCGGCCTCCGCATGTCGAGGTCCGCCGCAGCACACGCCGCAGCCGTACCGTCACGGCCTATCGGGACGGAGACCGTACGGTCGTGCTGATCCCTGCCCGGTTCACCTCTGCGCAGGAGCGGGAGTGGGTACAGCGGATGATCGAGCGGTTGTCGGCGCAGGACCGCCGACGCCGTCCCGCTGACACCGAGCTGATGGCGCGAGCCGGCGACCTGTCGCAGCGCTACCTCCAGGGACGCGCCCACCCGTCGAGCGTCACCTGGGTCACCAACCAGAACACCCGCTGGGGTTCCTGCACCCCGGCGGACGGCACGATCCGGTTGAGCACCCGACTGCAGGGTATGCCCGGGTGGGTCATCGACTACGTGCTCCTCCACGAACTGACGCACCTGGTCGTGGAAGGCCACGGCTCCGCCTTCTGGACCCTTCTGTCCGGCTATCCGCGCACCGAGCGGGCCCGCGGGTACCTGGACGGGTTCGAGGCGGCGCGGGACGGCCGTATCGGCGGGGAGCCCGAGTTCGATCCGGAGGACGACGGCGACTGAGTCCCACGCGTGGGCGTCCGTGTTCCTGCCCGGCGACTGAGTCCCCAGCGTGCCGTCGGTGTTCCCGTCCGCGGTCGCTGCCTGCTGCGGGTCGCGACCGGAATCGGGTGGTCGCCGACCGATCGGTCCGGATCAGGACCACTGCACCCTCAGACCGGCTCCGTGGAAGCGGGCGAAGGGCAGCCACGCGTCTTCGAGTGCCTGCTGCTCGGTGGAGTCGAGGGGGACGAGCGGCAACGGCTTCACCAGGACGTCGCCCCGGTCGAGGGCGCGGGTCCAGGTACCGATCACCCGGCCCTGGCGGACGAGGGTCGCCCGGAAGATCCCGTTGCCGCCGGGGACGACGGCCGAGAGGTGCTCGGGAGCGAGGAAGAGGGCGCGGTCCTTGAATCCGAGCATGTACTCGTCGAAGCCGGGCACGGCCAGGAGGTCGTCGGCGCCCAGGTGCTGGGGGGCGGCACGGTGCTGGTCCAGGAGATCGGCGGCCAGATGCAGTTCTCGACCATCACTGCGTACGGTGGTGAGCGCATCCCCGGCAACCGCGAGGCCGCGCCGGGCATCCGCGGCGGTGAGCCCGGTCCAGTGGGTGAAGTCCTGCCGGGTCGCCGGTCCGTGGCCGCGGAAGTAGCGCAGCGCGATGATGCCCAGCGCCTCGTCCCGCTCCGGACGGTGCGGATCCGGCGCCCAATCGTCGAGCAGGGCGAACGCCTGTTCGCCGCCGAGCGAGCCCGCGATACAGGTGACACCGCGCTGGCTGGCGTACCAGAGCAGGTGGTAGCCGTGCTGACCGGGCACGGGCACCCCCGCGGTGGCGAGGGTCTCCAGACACTGGGCCCGGGTGAGCCGACGGCCGCCGGCCAGCGCTTCGCCGAGCACGTCGACCGCCCGATCCGCCACCGCGCCGTCGAGCCCGATGACGGCTCGCCGCGACGAGGCCCGGGCGAGCGGGCGCTCGCCGAGGATCTCCACCATCCACCGCGCGTCGCGAGAGGGCACGAAGTGCACCGTGCCGCGCATGGGCCAGGTGCGCAGCACCTCACCCGCCTCCAGCGCGGCCTCCACCTCCGCGAGGGACGCGCCGGGGAGGCGGATCCCCAGGGACCACAACCCGCTGGCGAGATCCTGGGCCTGCATCGCGCCGAGCCAAGTGACCACCCCGGCGACGTCCGGGGCCGGGGCGGCCGACGTGGGGGAGCCCGTCCCGCGACCCAGGGCGGCTCCTTCGGCCGGACCAGGGCTGATCGCGGGCGCTGCGGCCGGTCGTGACGGCGACAGCAGCAGGGCGGTCATCCGTAGGGAGAGCACGTCGTCTGCCGGGAGATCCACGAACTGCACACTCCCTCACCGCGAGGGCCGCGGCAATTCCTGGACCTGGAGTGTCGCCCGGGGGCGGAGTGCCGGCGGCTCGCCGTCCCCGAGCGGTTGCTCAGCCGCCGGCCTGTTGCCGGGCGAGGTGGAGCAGATCGGTGATCCCGGGCGCCAGCGGTTCGGGCAACGCGTCCAGCGGCCACCAGCCCGCGTCGTGGCTCTCGTCGCTCACCTGCACCGGAGTGCGTGCGCAGACGATCAGGAACTGCAGGTCCAGGTGCCAGTCGACCACGCCGGGGCGGCACGGTGCCCGGTGACGGGACAGGCGCAGGAGCGTCGGCGGGACCTCCGCGACGAGCCCGGTCTCCTCGGCGACCTCCCGGGCAGCCGCCGCTGCGGCGCCGGTGTCACCGGGTTCGAGATGACCGCCCGGCTGCAGCCACTTGTGCACCCGCCCGTGCAGGACGAGAGCGCAGTGGGTGAGGTCGTGATCGAGTACCGCGGCCGATGCCGTCAGATGAGCCGGGGCGCAGTCCCTGCTCCACAGCTGCGCGCCGTGACGGTGCAGCAGGGCTCGCCACGTCCACGCCTCGAAACGCTCCTCCGGGGTCCGCTCAGGTGCCGCGTGCAGCACTGCCTCGACATCGGCGAGCAGCGGATCCCGGGAATCGGACGTCGACTGGGCGGGGGTGATGTCCACGGTCACTGGGGCGGCCCGGGTTTCGGCTGGTCATCGCCGGGAACCGGGTCGTCGGGCCGCGCAGAGGTGGCGCCGGGAGCCGGGTCCTCGGGCCGGGCCGGGCCGTCCCCGGGTGGCGGACCGGCCGCTGCGTCCTCCTCGCTGAGCAGCCGTTCGAGTGCGGCGTCGAGTTCCGAGCCCGCCCCGGCCGGCCCGGCGCCGGCCGCGAACAGTTCGGGGTCGGCGAGGGCCTCCTGGGTGGGCAGCAGGTCGGGGTGGGCCCAGAGCGCATCCCGGCCGCTGATGCCGTGCGCCCGTGCCATGGCGGCCCAGACGTTCGCGGCCTCGCGCAGTCGCCGCGGGCGCAGTTCCAGGCCGACCAGCGCAGCGAAGACGTGCTCGGCGGGGCCTCCCACCGCGCGGCGACGGCGGATCGTCTCCCTCAGGGCCGAGGCGTGCGGCAGGACCCCGCGAGCCGCGGCGTCCACGACCTCGTCGACCCAGCCCTCCACGAGGGCGAGCGCGGTCTCCAGCCGGTCGAGGGCCGCCTGCTGTCCGGGAGTGCGTTCGGGCTCGAAGAGCCCCGAGGCGAGGGCGTCGCGCAGGGCATCGGGATCAGTGGGGTCGATCTCGCGGATCGCCGACTCGATGCGGTCGCTGTCGATCGCGATGCCCCGGGCGTACTCGGCGACCGCGCCCAGCAGATGGCCCCGCAGCCACCCGACGCCGGTGAAGAGCCGACCGTGCGCCGCCTCGCGCAGGGCCAGGAACAGGCGCACCTCGTCCAGGGGCAGTCCCAGCCCTTCGCCGAAGTCGGCCACGTTGGACGGCAGCAGCGCGGCGCCCCCGGCGGGCAACAAGGGCAGCCCGACGTCGGTGCCGCCGACGACCTCACGTGCCAGGGCCCCGAGCGCCTGTCCGAACTGGGCACCGAAGAACGCGCCTCCGATGCGTCGGACCATCGGCAGGGCCGAGGACATCATCGGCCGAGCCTCCTCGGGGAGCTGCGAGGTCATCGCCCCCGCAATCGCGTCGGCGACGCTGGAGGCGATCGGTTCGACGACGACCTTCCAGGTGTCGAGGCTGTTCTCCACCCATTCGGCGCGGCTCCAGGCCAGGGTGCGTGCGCTGGTCGCGGGCAGGTCGGTCACCCGGTCGAGCCACAGGTCGGCGGTCCGCAGGGCCTCGGCCACCTGCCGGTGGCCGTGCTCACCCACGCTCGGATCGCCGCCCTCCGCGGCGGCCTGACGCGCGAGGTCCCGGGCCAGGTCCCAGTTCACCGGGCCGTCCCCGCCGTGCGTGAGCGCCTGCTGCACCGCACCCACGAGGGCCTGCAGTTCGGGCGGGAGTTCGCCCGGCAGCCCGGCCGCGGACAGGGTGAACCCCTCGGGCAGGGTGAGTCCTTCGGGCAGGGTGAATCCCTCGGGCAGTTGCCCGGGGAGTTCCCCGCGCATCAGGGCCTCGAACAGCGCGCGGAGTGGGTCGGGGGTGTCGTCGTCCGGCCGATCGGGCTGGTCGCTCATGCTCGCCTCGCGCATTCGGTGACTGGATATCTGCCCGACGGTTCGCCACCGTCGTTCGTTCCCCGGGGCCGGGATCCGGCCCTTCGTGCCTCTGTTCCCTGCTGCCCGGATCCGGGCCGGTGTCCCTCGATCCCCGGCGTCGGACTGGTGATGCCGCACCGCGGCGAACTGGTGACGCCGAGTGCTGGTTCCGGTGGGAGCGCTCCCGACTGTCGTCCGGCGGACACCCGAGGTGACGGCTCGCATGGTCGGGGTGGCGGTCGCCCCCCGAACGATCGACTCACAGGCGCGGGACGACCCTGGCCCAAGGGCCGGCGGCTATGGTCAGCCCACGGCGGAGCAGGGTTCCGGTGGTGGCTGGGACGTGGTGCTCCGACCACTCCACGGTAGCGAGAGGGGGAGCCGGTGGTTTCTTCGAGTGCGGGGGTTCGCTCAGGGCGCAGCGCCCGACCGGATCCTCCCCGGGTTGCGGTCACCGGCGCAGGCGCCGAGGTACTGGCGAGATGTCTGGCCGCTGCGGTCGGGTGCGAGGGCGGACCAGGTGCCGTGGTCCTGATCGGTGCGCGCCGACCGGCCATGGAGCTCGCCTCCGGGGCGACCTGGCGGCAGGCGGACCCCGAGGACCCGGCGGCGATGCGTGCCGCGCTGGACGGGGTGGACGCCGTGGTGGAGATCGCCGCCTGCACCGACGTCCAGGAGGTCCTGGGGGTCGAGCCACGCCTGCGGCGGGCAACCCTGTTGCGGCGGGCGCGGGCCGTCCTCGAGGCTGCGGCCGCCTCGGACGTCAGGCACGTGGTGGTGGTGACCAGCGCGATGGTGTTCGGGGCCCTGCCGGACAACCCGGTGCCGCTGCCCGAGGACGCACCGGTCCGCGCGGCCCTCGACGACGGCCTGGTCGGAGATCTCGTGGAGGTGGAACGCCTGGTCACCGAGTTCGCGGGCCGGGGCGGGCGCACGGGTGGGCGGGTCGATGGCCGTACCGGTGGGCGCGCCGGTGGCCGGGCAGGTGGGCGCGTTCCGGGATCCACGGTGTGCACGGTCCTGCGGCCGGCGGCGCTCGTCGGCCCCGGGGTGGACACCCCCTCCACCCGCCAGTTCGAGGCGCCCCGGCTGCTCGCGGTGCGCGGGGCACGCACTGCCTGGCAGTTCTGTCACGTGCAGGACCTGGCTGCCGCGGCGCTGACCTGTCTGGAGTCGGAACTGGGTGGCGTGTTCTCGGTGGGCAGCCCCGGCTGGCTGAAGCCGGCCGAGGTGGAGCGGCTCTCCGGGATGCGTCGGGTCGAGGTGCCGCTGCGGCTGGCCTTCGGGACGGCGGAACGGCTGCATCGCGTCGGCGTGCTCGCGGCACCCGCAGAGGACCTGGCCTACGTCGTCCACCCGTGGGTGGTGGGGGCCTCCCGCCTGCTCGCGGCGGGGTGGGTACCCCGGTACTCGAACCAGGACTGCCTGGCGGTGCTGCTGGAGGAGGTGCACCGGCACCGGACCGGCGTGATCCGCCGTCCGGACCGCCGGGACGCCGCCCTGGGCGCGGCCGGGGCCGCCGTCGCGCTCGTCGGCACCGCGGCGCTCGTGCGACAGGCCCGTCGTCGGCGGCACGGACGTGGCATCTCCGGGTCGACCACCTAACCTGGTCACGCCAGGTCCGGTGCGCCGCGTGCCGTCGGACTCGCTTCGGATCGGCGTGCCAGGGACGGCGCCGCGGGAGGTCGCACGGTGTCGCAGGGACCGACGTCGCAGGAACCCCAGGGATCGTGGCCTTCGGGCGCGCCCAGCCAGCCCGGCCAGCCGGGGCTCCAACCATGGATCCTCCCCGACTACGGACCGGCACGTCGTGGGCTGGATCCTCGATCGGCGCTGATGGTCCTGTCCGGGATCGTCGCGGTGGTCGGCGCGGCCGTCGTGAGCCTCCTGCCGGTGCCGTACGCCGTCATGGGCCCGGGTCCTGTGCTCAACACGCTCGGCGACGTGGGCGGCAAGCCCCTGATCGTGATCGGTGGGAGTACCAAGGACTACCCGGACAACAGCGGCACCCTCGACCTGACGACCGTGAGCCTGTCGGGCGGTCCCGGTAATCGGGTGACTCTCGAGCAGGCACTCAGCGGCTGGCTCGATCCCACCGAGGCCGTGTTGCCGGAGACCGCGCTGTTCCCGAAACACACGACCGCCCAGCAGCAGGCGCAGGAGAACAAGGCGGAGATGGACGACTCCCAGCAGGAGGCGACCGCCGCCGCGCTGCGCGCCCTGGGCTACAAGCTCGGGATCAAGGTCGTGGTGAGCGAGGTGGAGGCGAAGTACCCCGCCTCAGCGGTACTGCAGGTGGATGACGTCATCACCTCGGTCGGCGGGCGCCCGACCGGCGACGCCGACACCCTGCGGGATGCCGTCCGCGCGTCCGTGCTCCGACCCGTGGTGGCCGGCGAACGGGTTGCCGTGAAGGTGGTGCGGGACGGCCGGACGATGGACCTGCAGGTGCCGATCTCGGTGGTCGACAAGCAGCCCATCTTCGGCATCGTCGTGCGCAACGACTTCGTCTTCCCGGTCCCGGTGGTCTTCCAGATCAAGAACATCGGTGGGCCCAGCGCCGGCATGATGTTCGCGCTCTCGATCATCGACCGCCTCACGCCGGGCTCGATGACGGGCGGCAAGAAGATCGCGGGGACGGGGGAGATCGTCGTCGATGGTCAGGTGGGGCCCATCGGCGGAATCCGCCAGAAGATGGTGGGCGCGCGACGGGCCGGCGCCGACTACTTCCTGGCCCCCGCCGACAACTGCGACGAGGTGGTCGGGCACATCCCCTCCGGGCTGCGGGTGTTCGAGGTCAGCACGCTCACGCAGGCCCGGGAGACGGTGGACCGCATCGCCGTGGGCGCCCTGGACGGGTTGCCCACCTGCCACGCCTCCTCCGCGGGTCACTGACGGGTCGCCGGCGGATCTCCAGCGGGTCACTGACGGGTCGCTGACGGATCTCCAGGGACGCCGCGGGGAAGGGTGTCACGGGTGTCGGGGGATATCTCGGGGAGCGGCGCCCGGCCGTTCGGGGTGCTCTCCACAAGGGTCGCTGATGCGACATCTTGGCCGTTCCCGGCCACAGGGGTGGGGAACCGGGCCGGACCTGGGTAAGTTCTTCTGCCGTGAGCTTCGAGCAGGAGTCCGGGCATCCCGGTTCGCGACCTGTCATGCGCCGCCGTCGGCGAGGCCCGCTGATCCCCACGCTGGTGGTGCTGGTTGCCCTGGTCGTGCTGGGTACGCTGTTTGCCTCGATCTGGTCGGATGTGCTCTGGTACCGCCAACTGCACTTCCTCGATGTGTACGAGACGCGTCTGTTCACGCAGATCGGGCTCTTCCTCGGGGCCGCCGCCATCATGGGCGCCGCTGTCGCGGTCAGTCTGGTGGTGGCCTACCGCACCCGGCCGATCTATGCGCCGGTCTCGGCCGAGCAGGAGAGCCTGGATCGTTACCGGGATGCCGTCGAGCCGCTGCGCCGGGTGATCGCCGTGGCCGTGCCCGCGGTGCTCGCGCTCTTCGCCGGTTCCTCGGCGACCCAGCAGTGGCAGAACCTGCTCCTGTGGTGGAACGGCGTCCCGTTCCACCAGGTCGACCCGCAGTTCCACAAGGACATCGGCTTCTTCGTCTTCACCCTGCCCTGGCTGCAGTTCCTCGTCGGGTTCGGCACCGCGGTGGTGATCCTCTCCGGTCTCAGCGCGCTGGCCACGCACTACCTGTACGGCGGCCTGCGCCTGCAGGGCAGCGGTCGGCGGATCAGCGCGGCGGCACGATGCCACATCGGGCTGCTCCTGGCGGTGTTCCTGCTGCTGCGCGGGGTCAGCTACTGGCTCAGCCGGTACGCGCTGAGCACCCACAACTCCAGCCGGATCACGGGCCTGACGTACACCGACGCCAACGCCGTGCTGACCGCGAGGGCCGTGCTCGCGGTGATCGCGGTGATCGTGGCCGCCCTGTTCGTCGCCGCGGCATTCGCGGACCGGTGGCGCCTGATCCCGCTGTACGGGGTGGCGTTGCTCGTGGTGAGCGCGATCGTGGTCGGCAACCTCTATCCCGCCTTCATCCAGCAGTTCACGGTGCACCCCACCGAGTTCAACTACGAGCGCGAGTACATCCAGCGCAACATCTCGGCGACCCGGGACGCCTACGGGCTCGGCGACATCGACGTGACCGATTACCGGGCACAGACCACCGCGACGGCGAGCACCCTGCGGGCGGACACGAAGTCACTGACCGGGATCCGGCTGCTCGACCCCGCCCTGATCAGCCCCACGTTCCGGCAGTTGGAGCAGAACAAGCAGTACTACGCCTTCCCCGATGCCCTGGACGTCGACCGGTACACGATCGGGGGCAAGGAGCAGGACACGGTCGTCGCGGTGCGCGAGCTGAGCCTGGACGGCGTGGCCCAGAGCAACTGGTTCAACAACCACCTCGTCTACACGCACGGCTTCGGTGTCGTGGCGGCCTACGGCACGCAGCAGGGGCCCGACGGCAAGCCGGTGTTCTTCCAGCAGGGGATCCCCTCGACCGGCGCGTTGGGGAACTACGAGCCCCGGGTCTACTTCGGCGAGCAGTCGCCGCAGTACTCGATCGTGGGCGGGGCCGAGGGCGGCAAGCCGGTCGAGCTGGACTACCCGGACGACAACGGGCCCGGCGGCCAGCGGACCACCATCTACACGGGCTCGGGCGGCGTCTCGCTGGGTTCGTGGTGGAACCGGCTCGTCTACGCGATGAAGTTCAAGGACCAGAACATCCTGCTCTCCGGCCAGATCAACTCCCACTCGCGGATCATGTACGACCGCACCCCCCGCGCGCGGGTGCAGAAGGTCGCCCCCTACCTGACCCTGGACGGCGATCCCTACCCCTCGGTGGTGAACGGCCGGATCGTGTGGATCGTCGACGGGTACACCACGACCGCGCGGTACCCCTACTCGCGGTTGCAGTCGATGGCGGATGCGACGTCCGACACGCTCACGGCGCAGTTCAACAGCGTCGTCGCACTGGGCGGTCAGGAGATCAACTACATTCGCAACTCCGTCAAGGCCACCGTGGACGCCTACGACGGCAGCGTCACGCTCTACGCCTGGGACGAGAAGGACCCGATCCTGCAGACCTGGCGCAAGATCTTCCCGACCTCGGTGAAGCCCCTGTCCGCGATCAGCGGCGCCCTCATGGCACATCTGCGGTACCCGGAGGACCTGTTCGAGGTCCAGCGCAAGATCCTCACCAAGTACCACGTGACCGATGCCGGCTCGTTCTTCAACGGGTCCGACTTCTGGCAGATCCCGGATGACCCGACTCGGGCGAGCGGCGGTCAGGCGCAGCCTCCGTACTACCTCACGCTGGCGATGCCGGGTGTCCCGAGCGCCGCGTTCTCGCTGACCTCGGACTTCATCCCGCCGAACACCATCGCGGGCACACGAAACGTGCTCACGGGGTTCCTGGCGGCAGACTCGAATGCCGGGGACCAGACCGGCGTGCGCCGGGACGGTTACGGCAAGTTGCGTTTGTTGCAACTGCCGCGGGACACGGTCGTGCCCGCTCCGGGGCAGGTGGTGAACAACTATCGTGCGATCCCGGCCATCTCCACCCAGCTGAACCTCCAGAACATGAACGGATCGTCCTCGGGCAACGGTGCGAGCGGCTCGGCCGTGGATGTCGGCAACCTGCTCACGCTCCCGGTCGGTGGTGGGTTGCTGTACGTGCAGCCGATCTACGGACGCAGCACGGGCAGCAACTCCTATCCGCTCCTGCGGAAGGTGATCGTGGCGTTCGGGGAGCAGGTCGCCTTCGCGGACACCCTCGACCAGGCCCTCGACTCGCTGTTCGAGGGCGGGACCACCGCAGGGTCGGGTGGGAGCACGACGGGTTCCGGCTCCGGCACCAGCACCAGTACGGCCACGGTCACCAGCACGGGGACCAGTTCGTCCTCGACGCTGCCGCCGTCCGCGCAGGTCGCCCTCGCCCGGGCGCTCCAGGATGCCCAGCAGGCCATTCAGGACGGCAAGGCGGCCCTGGCCAGGCAGGACTTCACCGCGTACGGGCGGGCACAGTCGCGGTTGCAGGCAGACATCGCGGCCGCGCTCGCGGCACAGGCACAGGGAGGCAAGGCGGGGCAGAGCCAGCCTGTGGTGACCACCACACGACCGGTGACCACCGCGAGCACACCGCTGCCCGCGAGTTCGACCCCTTAGGTCGCGGCCACGGGTACGAAGACACCCTGAGCGAGGCGAGGACTGTCGGTGATGTGAGCAGGGGAAGAACGGCCCGAGCGGTGTGAGCAGGACCGCTGGATCGCTCTCGACGAGGTCCCGGACGCATGTTGGGTCCGGGACCTCGTCGTTGCCAGGGACGGCGTTCCGGCCGGCACACACAGCGTCGGGAGACGGCGATCGGTCCGGGCCGCGGGGTACAGCGAGGGCCGGGAGACGGGGATGTCAGCGTGAAGGGGCGTCAAAGGAGCGTGCGCAGGTCCGGAGCTACGCTCCTTGCCGTCAGGCCAGGGAGTTCTTGTTCCCGAGGAACTCGGCGATGTCGAGGTCGTCATCGAAGAGGTCCTCGTGACGGCTCCACTGCAACTCGTCGAGGAGGTGGCGGAGGCGCTGAAGCTCGCCGGGGCTGAGCCGTGCCGCAGCTTCACAGAGAGCGATCAGGTCTGTGCTCCCCTGTACGGAGGTGGTGAGCTTCGACATGGTTCATCTCCCGAGCGGGTGCCTGTGTGCCTCACTCACGGTAGAAGGGCACCGGAGGGGGAAACCCGGGCCCGAGGTCCTCGGAACAGGGACGGAGCCCCTCCAGAGCCTGGTCCGTCGCAGGTCTGCGGGCCGGACCGATGGGGGCTGAGCTGCCCGTCTGCCGGGTTCGAGGCTGCCTCTTCCGGTCAAGCCGGACGGAGCGGCAGGGAGCGGATTTGCTCCTGGGTTCGGACTCCCGTAGCCTTAAGGAGTCGACGCGGGGTGGAGCAGCTCGGTAGCTCGCTGGGCTCATAACCCAGAGGTCGCAGGTTCAAATCCTGCCCCCGCTACCAAGAAAGTCGCAGGTCAGGGCCCTGATCACCGGAAACGGTGACCAGGGCCCCGGTCGTTTTGCCCCGAATGTCCAAGGGACTGTAGCCAGTTCTGTAGCCAACCGGGCTGTTGGACGCCCTCACGAGGAGCCACGGCCCTGGGGTGAGGCGGGGGATCATCCCCTTGGGTCCTGGGCGATCGGGAACTCGGTCCGGCACTCGGGGCAGCTGGCGCGTCCGAAGAGGTGGAGTACGGCGGTCCCGAGTTCGTCGCCGACATGTTCGCAAGCGAGGTCGTAGACCTGGCGGGCTCGGGCGCTGAGGCATTCGAGGGCGGCCGGGCGGATGGGGTTGCCGGCCTGGCCTTCGTCGCCGGGCCAGGGACGGGTCAGGAAGGCCGTGCTGTCCAGCGGCAGGTAGAGGTGCTCGTCGCAGTCGGGACACTCCAGCTCGAGTTCGCCGTTAGCCAATCCTTGCAGTTCGTGCTGCCACAGAGGCGGTTCCTCGAGCGCCAGGAGCGTCCTCACCGCGTAGACGAACTCGGTGCCGCCTTGGGCGAGTGGCAGATTCCGCTCGCCCAAGGCCCGCAGCGTGTTCACCTGTGACCGGTACTCCTCGCGCACTCTGCGCAGCTTCTCCGGGGTGGTGGGTGAGCCGAGGATCGCGGCTGCCAGGGCCAGAGGTTCCATGTAGCCGGCTGCCGGGGCTCGGGATGCCACATGGGTCAGCGCCGGCAGTGCCGCATAGCTGGCGCTGTACACGGTGCCCTGGTGGCACAGTCGGCCCCACAACTCGTGCCAGACGTTCCCGGCGTTGAGGCCGGCTTCACTCGCGGTCGCGAGCAGGGCGGGGATGTCGTCCGCCGGCCCGTACGCGTGTCTCAAGGACGCCCAATCGGCCATCCCCGAATTCAAGCAGGGCCCTCGGCTCAGCGGATGTTCTCGGTCCTCGACGCGCCCCTCTGCTGATGTGCCCGCGGCTCCGGGTTCTGGGTGGTCGGGAAGTGCCCCTCATTCAGGCCGCCGACGGCCACCCCTGGATCCACGCAACCTGACCCCGGAAGAGACCGGAGTCACTTCACGCTGCCCGGACTCCGGCACCTATCCAGGTACCAGCCAACCATCCACACCGTGTATGATCCAGCCCAACATCGCCAGAACCAAAGACCGGGTCTGGATCTTTGACTACCCCACATCCGCGAAGCACGGCCTCGACCAGTTCACCGTCCTATTCGACGCCTTCTTCGGCCGAGTCTGGCTACCCAGCCTTGCCACCCTCACCTGAGGCCGACACCCGAACCCAATTCCCTACAACCGGCGGCAACCACCAATCGATCACCACGCGTTGCTGTCGAATGCCAGCCGTGTAAGCGGCCTGAATTTTCCCTACTGCACGCAACGCCAGCCTCAAGCCGTCGGTTGAGAACTCACACCAATGATTCTCCGGACACGCCCGGGCGATTCGGCCTCTGGGAGCCCAGGAGGAGTAGTGGGACTAACAGAGAACTACCTCGTTGGAATGCTATCAGAAATTAGCGTCGTGTTACTGCTGGGAGCGCTTGCACTCGGTGCGGGCCTACTCGTCGATAGGCGTCGCCACCGTCGAACACGGCGGTTCCTAGGCCTCGGCTCGTTCGATGACCGGGTTGATGTCTTGATCTCCAGCATCGGAATCTCAGAATTCAAGGACCTTGCGGGCATCAGGCACGGCTCGAAGGTCGACGCTGTCGACTACAAGGAGCTCGTCGGGGTCAATCGGTTGACCGAGTTCTTGCGTGGGCCGAGGCGCCCCGAGTGGCTGGACGAGTTGCTCGAGTTGGTGGGTATCGGAGGTCGGCAGATGAAGACTGCCTTCGACGTCAGGCCCGCGCCGCACGACGGCAGGCTCCAGACCTCCTCCACCATCTTGGTGGGAGGCGGGGTCTTCAATTCTGTAACCCGTCAATTGCACGAGGATCGCAACATTGCCAGGATAGTCGTGCGAGAGAACGGGTTCAGCGTACCGATCCTCAGCGAGAACTTCGGCAGCAGACTGAGCGTGATCGCCCTTCCCGGGCAGGATGAGTCTCCCTTCGAGGGTAGAGAAATCGTCAATCCTGACAACCTAATTGAACGAAGGGATCTGGCGCTCATCCAGAAGGTCGTCCAGCGCGACAATGCCCCGGTCCAGACCGTGATTGTGATCGCCGGTCTCGGATCGGGTGGCACTGTTGCCTCGCTCCAGTTCGTCATCCGGCATTGGGACAAGATCTGCTTGATGGACAAGCTCTACCATCACGGCTTCGAGATAGTCTTGTCGTGGTGGAGTCCCAACACTAGCTACGTGCCGAGCGCCCATGAAATCGAAGTGGTGTCTCCCAGGGTGTGGCCCCTTTCGGATGGGGAAGCCCACCCGAGGTCGGATCTGCGAGGACCGGCGAAATTCACGAAGACGCTTGAGCGGTCGGGGCTGAATCTCGCGGCGGCTTCCAGGCCCAAGATCTTCCTAGGATACGATGGTGTGATCTCCGCGATATCGCCGGACAGCGACGCGGCGGCGCCGATCCCTGGTGTGGTCAAGGTTCTGGCAGAGCTCTCCGATTTGAAGGTGCAGATCGTCATCGTATCTAGTAGGAACGTAGATTACCTCAAGGCTCACCTGCACCAAGTCCCGGGGATCGAGATCGTCGGGAATCGCGGGCTTGCTTCGGAGTACCTCGGTGTGCGCAAGGAACATGAGACGATGCCTCTGTGGCGGCAGAACGTCCTGCTGGCGCGAGACCGGTTCAACGCGATGCTGGCTGAATTGGGTGCAGCCGGACAAGCATGGGCCCAGGTGATGGAGGGATCCCTTGCGCTGCACTATCGCAGTCATCCGGAAAGGAGGGCTGATGTCTTGGCGCTTGCCGAGCATCTCAAGGCCGAGTACGGATTCCGACTAGGACATGGCCGCATGGTTATTGAAATGTATCCGGATGTCGACGACGTCGACAAGGGTGCTGTCGTGGCCGCCCGGCTCGATGATTGCGACTGGGCGTTATTCTTGGGGGACAGCTCACTCGACGTTTCTGCCTTCAAGGTTGTATCCGAATATGACCGACACGGTTGCGGCACTTATTCGATTGGAGTGAAGTCTTTGGAGTCCACCCCAGGCCTTTTCCATAGCTGCGATGCCACGGTCGACGGACCGACGCAGATGCTGGCCTACCTCCGCATGCTCAGGGACTTTCGCCGGAAGATCAAGTACGGTCCAGTCGCAACTCGCCTACCCTAGAGCGGAAGTTCATCGCATGTCCTCGAACGCACTCTGGCACGTCAACTCCACGTGGAGAGGTGGTGGCATTGCAGAGATCCTGGATGCACTGTCCGCCCATTCGGCTTCCGGTCTATCGCATCGTCGCTATGTGATGGACGGCGACCCGGGAGTTTTCCGAACCACCAAGCGGCTCCACCATCGGCTACACGGCCAGGATCGCGGACCACTCCCGGATGCGAGGGAGCGCCAGGAGTTCGAAGAGTTCGGGAAGGCAAATGCGGAGAGATTTCTGCGGATGCATGGCCCAATCGACCTCGCGCTCCTGCATGACCCGCACACCCTGACGATGGCGCCGCACCTAGTTGCTGCTGGGGTGTGTGTCGCGTGGCGTTGTCATATCGGAACCGCAGAACCAAATGACACGTGCGATTCGACCTGGGACTACCTCTCCAACTACTGGGAGGGGATAGCGGAGCTGATCTTCAGCGATCGCTCACTGGTCCCTGCTCAAGCAATAGGTCTCGGGGTCCGCATCATCCCGCCGTCGATCGATCTCGGATCCGAGAAGAATCGTGCGATGGGCACGGAGGAGCAGAAGACTGTGCTTCGACGCGCGGGAATGGAAATTCAGGCGGCAGATGTCGTCATTGCCCAGATCTCACGTTGGGATCCACTTAAGGACATGGAAGGCGTGCTGGCTGCGTTTCGGGACACTCCAGAGTTGCACCGAGCGCGGCTCGTGCTGCTGGGGCCGGCCCCCAGCGGCATCGTCGACGACCCGGAGGCTCAGGACGTCCTCGACCGCGTTCAGGAGCAGTGGCGCCATCTTCCGTTGGCCTTGCAGGATCGAGTCCACATCGTATGTTCTGCGCTAGAGGACGAGAGAGGCAATGCCCGCCTCGTCAATGCAATTCAGCGCCGAGCGGATGTCGTCGTCCAGAAGTCCCTTCAGGAGGGCTTCGGCCTCACCGTCACCGAGGCGATGGCGAAGGGGAAAGCGATCGTCGCAAGTCGAATCGGTGGGATTGCCACGCAACTACAAGACGGTGTGAATGCCCTCCTGCTCGGCGACCCAGGAGACCGTGGGCAGTTCGCGAAGCTGGTGCTGCGTCTGATCGAGGATGAGCCGCTGGCGAGCAGGCTCGGCGCCGCCGCAGCCGATCGGGCGCGGAGGGAGTACGCGACGGAGCGTGAGCTGCGCGATCACGCCGACCTTGTCGACGTGCTATCCCGCAGATGATGAGGTACTCCGATTGAACTCGTGGTGCCGGTCAGGTGGGTGCCAGGTTGAGTCGGTTTCGGCCAGGACGCTGTCGATCACGCTGGGGCGGTACTGGAGCTTCTTGAGGCGGCGCTTGATCGTGGCCGCGAGGTCGTCGAGGTTGGCGGTGGCCCGGTTGCCCAGGGAGCGCTTGAGTAGGGACCAGATGCCCTCGGTGGGGTTCAGGTCCAGGGCGTAGGTCGGCAGGTGCACCACCTGCAGCCAGGACTGGTTGGCCTCGATGAACTCCTTCATGCCCTCGGCCATGTGGACATTGAGGTTGTCCCAGATGACCACGATCGGGTCGTTGAACTGGTGGTGGGCGCCCACGAGCAGGTCCCGGTACTCCTGCCAGGAGAAACTCGCGCGATCTCCGGGTCGCCGGCGGGTGACCTTCAGGCGGTACAGCAGTCGCGAACGAGATCCCGGCCGGTAGCGGACCAGACCGGCGATCGAGGCCTTGCCGCGACTGCCACCGCGCACCCGCACCACCGGGATGCACCCGCGCCGGCCCCAGGTCCGCGCCCTCGGTGGCCTCAGGTCCGTGCCAGTCTCGTCCTCGAAGATGACCCACGGCCCGCGGGCAGTCACCCCGGTTTTTCCTGGGGCCAGCCCTCCTGCACCCAGGTCGCCACGGCCTGGTCGTCACGTTCGATGGCCCGTCGGGTTGGGGACTGCCAGGTCCACCCGCGCCGGGCCAGCAGCACATTGACGCCCTTGGGGGTGTACGTCACCGCGAACGTGCGGTGGATGACCTCGGCGATCCGTTCCAGGGTCCAGCGCTGGTCGTCCCATCCGTGCGCCAACGGTCCGCGGTCCAGTTCGGCCTCCAACGCCGCGAACTGGTCCTCGGTGAGCTTGGATCGCGCGGGCGAGCCCGCCGAGCGCAGCCCCTGCGTCCCGGCCTCGCGCCAGGTGTGCCGCCACCGCTCGACCTGGCGCACGGTGACCCGCAGGTCCCGGGCGACCTGCGCGTTCGTGTCCCCGCGGGCGAACCGCTCGGCCGCGTCCATATGGACCTGCTCGCGCCGGGCCCGCTCGGCATTGGTGGATCATTGCCCTTCTTGTACCTTATTCACCCCAAATACCCGAACTGAGATCAACAACACGGTCCCGGTCGGACGGATTCGGTTGAGTAACCAGTCAGGGGTTGTTGCCGTGTTGTTCAAGTTGGTGTTCGTGGTGTCCCGGCAGGAAAGGTCTGACTGGTTACGATGAGGAGGCAACAGCACCATCACCTGGAGTCGCTCAGGGCGGTGCCACTTTGGAAGGGGATGTGCGCGAATGTCCAGCGACCTCTCGGCGGTGATCGTCAAGGCTTGGGGCCACGAGTATGTGCTGCAAGAGGAGGCGGCCAGACATCAGCTCCGAGTACTTGTCATGCGCTCCGCGGGGTCGACCTCACTGCATCGGCACCATGTCAGCCACACATGGCTGGTCTGCATCGATGGGGAGATGGCTCTGGAGACCGAATCAGGTGTCGACAAGTTCGGGCCTGGAGCCGCAGTGGGGATCGACGTGCACGAGGCTCACCGGCTGAGTGCCGTCACGGACTGTCTGCTGGCCGAGCTTCTGTTCCCCTATGAGGGCTCCGCGGACCTGGAGAGGCTTGACCCCAGCGACTCCCACGACTACTTCCGGGGTGCGACGACCCGTCCACGGAGCTTGCACGAGCAGCAGCTCACGTCACAAAGGCGGAAGGTCCGGCTTGCCGGTGGCCACTTCGCCGAACTGGTCGAACGGGGTGACGCGTGGCCGCCCGGAGCCACGGTGGCCTTGTCAACCAGACCACCCGGGCCGGCGGGAGGTCTGGGGAGCGATTTCGTTGAGGTGCAGGTGGCGGTGTGTTTCGGCAAGGTGTCGGCGGAGTAACCCCCATTGACGGCGACGCATCCACCCGGGGCCGCCTGAAGACTGCCGCTCCGGCATTCCGCTCATGACGTGCGGTGATGACGGCTATGGCGATCACATTTGCCGCAGTTCGGATGGTCTGGATCCCGGTCATGCGGCAGCAGGCTGAAGCCGCGTTGGCTGCGGCCCTCACCTCGGCGACCAGACCGCATTGCCCGACGCTGCGCCGCCGAGCCATCCCCAGGGCGGGTCTCTGGAGCTCCTTCCAATTGACCTTCACCGGTTGGTCTCCTGGTCCAGGATGAGGGTCAGCACGCTCTTGACTAGCTCAGAGTCGGGCCGAGGGTGGTGGGGAGGGCGGCGTGGGCTTGGGGACGGACGAACTGCTGGCGGCGTACGACGCTGAGGTGCGGGCGGCGGTCCCGCGCCGTCCTGCGGTGGGGGCCGTGGTGGTGCAGGAGGGGCCGGTCGTGCGGACCCATTTCGGCAGTCATGGCACGGTCGAACACCGAGACATGCTGGACGTCGACGTGGCGGAGGTCGTTGCCCGGCAACAGGCCGCGTTTGCCGAGCGGGGAGAGCCGGCCGAGTGGAGGGTCTACGCGCATGACCGGACCCCCGGGTTGGTGGAGGCGCTCGTCGCCGCAGGGTTTCGCTCGGGGGAGAGTCGTGCGGTTCTGGTGGTCGAGGTCGAGGACCTGCCCGTGCAAGGGGCTCTGGGGAACGGGCAGAAGCTACGGCAGATGGACCCACGCGAACACCGGTGTGCCGAGCAGGTTTGGAAGCGCGTCAGCGAAGCGGGCCCTTTCGGCAGAGACCTCGCGGAACTGGAGGCGGACGGGCGGCTCCAGTATTGGGAGTACGAAGTGCTCATGGTCGAGCACGACGCTCGGGTCGTGGATGTGGCGTGGATCGAGAACCTCCCTGACGCGCGATTCGCGCTGATCGGCGGCTTCACCGGCCGACCCGATGTGCTGATCCCAGCCCTGGCCGGCTGGGAACGGCTCTTCGGTCTGCCGCCATGGGAGGGTTGGCGACAACGGCGTGGGGACGGCTGTCTGCTCATCGAGGTCGACGATGAGCAGTGGAAGGTCCTGCTCGGTCTGGGGTTCCGCGAGATCACACAGGTCGTGACGTTCCGGTGGGCTCCGGAGGGCGCCGTCGTCACATCGCGACCCGTACGGCTTCTGTTCGACGATTTCGACCATCACGTGGTGTGGGACCGATTCACCTTGGCGTTGGGATTCTCGCCGAGCGCCCGCGCATTCCCCGGTATCGCCGAGCCTGTCGGATCGGCTACCTGGGATCTCGCGGCTGTGGCCGGGGTCGAGGGCGAGGGGGGCCGGGAGCGGCTGGAGGCGATCGTCGAGCGTGGTCTGCGGTCATCTGTCCGCGGGGACGAACCCCTCTACTGGCTGGATTGGAACCACGCCGGTTGTCGCTTCGACCCGCAGCGGGTGGGTGGACCCGGCCAACCGCCATGGCCGGGTAGCGCATACCCGGACGGGGACTACTACATCCACACCACGAGCGATGTTCGGTTGGGCACCTTCGGACATCCCTTTGAGCAGTCGCTCTGCGTCTTCGGCGTCGAACTGCTGGCCCAGGTCGAGGAAGAGCTGACGGCACTGCTGGGACGTGTTCTGCGCCGGGACGGCCTCAATCAGGGCAACACCTTGACCCTTGGTTCGGCCGGCTGAGCTGGGGTGGCCCACCTGCGAGCATGACGAGCCTGGTCAAGGGCGACGGCCCGACCACCTGGGCTCGGAGGAACAGGCCGAGCCGACGATGGGTGGAGTCGGCACCGGTCCTCCCCATCGAGACCGACCAGCTGCAGGGCAGATTCTGCAACGGCGTGTGGCTCCGCCCTGCCCGGACGGAGCCACACGGTTGTTTCGGCGGGATGGTTACCCGGCGACGAGGACGTGGGTTCGGGATCGGCCTCGCCGGTAGGCGGGGATGCTGAGCGCGGCCCAGGTTGCGGCGGTCAGGGCGGCCGCGGTGGTGTGGGCTGGGCTTGGGGTGGCGGTGTAGACGATGGCAGTGGTGGTGGCCCCGTAGAGGGTCCAGCCGATGCGGGCGCCGATGTTGCCGGTCAGGGCGATCAGGAAGAAGCCGACGCCGGCGGTGCACCAGGCCCACCAGAGTTGCTGGGGTGTCAGGGGCAGGCCGCCGGCGTGGGCGGTGAGGTAGTCGTGGACCGGCGTGGTGACGATGCCGGGCAGCGCGCGGGCGTCCACGGAGGTGGTGTGGCTCGGTGTGGGCCAGCTGATGTCGGTGATGGCCTGCCCGATCGCGTTCAACAGGTTCAGCGCCACGTACAGGACGACGATTGCGCCGACGGCCAGGGCCACGAGCACGGCGATGGTGCGGGGCCGGGTCTCGGGGCGCTGCAGGGCCTTCAGCTCGTCGCGGGCCTGGTTCCACAGGTGGACCAGGTACTCACCGATCATCGAGGGGAGGGTGTCGGGTCCGGGCAGGGGGACGACGTCCGTGGGAGACGCCGGAGGGAGTGGGTGGTTCATCGGGTGCCTCCGGTGGGCTGGTCGTCGTCCGGGGTCTCGGTCTCGTCCTGGGCCTGGTCGGGGTCTTGGAGCTGCTGGGGGTTCCGGGTCGGGGGGACGTCCTGAATGGTCAGGTAGGGGTCGCCGCCGTGGGCGAGCATGCGCAGGCGGGCGGGGATGGGCTTGCCTGCGCGGATGGCCTCCAGCTCGGCCCGGGTGATGACGGTGCCCTGGGGCAGGGGCAGTTCGGTCAGGCGCCGTAGGGCCTTCTGGTCGGGGTCGGCGTGGGCGCCGGGGGCGTTGATGTCGTCCAGGAGCCGGGCGAGGGTCTGGGCGAGGGTGCCAGGTCCGCTGCCGGAGTAGCCCCAGGAGATGCCGGCGCGGGAGTCCTGCGGCAGGGGCCACAGGGCGCCGTCCTGGGTGCGGACCCAGACGGGGTGGTCGAGGATCACCTCGGCCAGGGGCGAGGTAGCGGGCAGGCGCTGGGGGATCGCGACGAGCAGGGTCCCGTCGTCGCATTGCCGGGCAGGCGCATCGGTGAGGGGGTCGATCAGCGCCGGTCCGGCACCTGGAGCGGACAGGAACTGGAATCCCGCGGGCAGGGGCGGGGCGACCGGGCGCAGCCGGTCGGCCCACTTACGGGAGGCGTCGGTGGAGTCGATGGTGACTTGGGTGGGGTTGCTGTAGGGGAAGTCCTGGCCGCTGTTGAACTGCCGGGCCTGGCGCACGCAGGCCGCAGCCAGGGTGTCGGTGCGGGCCAGGACCTCCAGCCACCCGGCCCGGCGGGTGGTCGAGGTCAGTGCATCGAGGTCGGCCTCGGGCACGGTCAGAGGCCGGGCGGCGATGCGCAGAGCCGGTGGCGTCCCTGGGGATCCGGCGGAGCCCAGGCAATTGAGGTCGCTGAGGGCGTCCTGCATGGCCTGGTGGGCGACGTGGCGGGCCAGGGTGGTCAGGACCTGGGCCGCCGGGTGGTCGGTGGGGTAGGTGTCTGCGAGTTCGCGCAGCGCCGCGGTGTCCAGGAAGGGCGCGGCCGGGGCCGTGACCGCGGGGTCGCCCGGTGACCAGGCCTGGATGAGTTCGGCGTGGCGCAGGGCGTAGGGCCAGTAGGGCACGGGCATACCGATGACGGTGGCCAGGGTGGGCCAGGGCACGTCGTAGCGGCCCTGGTCGTCGGTGTCGAGCCGGTTTGGTGGCTCTGCCGGGCGGTGTGTGGGCAGGGTGCCGGACAGGTCCGGGTAGCCGTAGATGTCGAAGCCGTTGTCGACGAAAACCACGGCGGAGACTCCGGGCAGCTCTTTCAGGTGCTGAGCGTTGCCCGGGTGGTACTGCTCGGTCAGCCTCCAGACCAGGGCGATCGTGCCGGCCGGGTGGTGCCAGCACTGAGCGATCGCGCCGGTCAGGTCTCGGGTGCCGGCGTACTCGGCCGGGGTACTGCTGGGCCAGCGGGTGAGCGGGACGCGGCGGCCGCGGCCATGGGTCAGGGCCCAGGTCTCGACCTCCTCGGCGGACCAGAGGTCGGTGCCGTTGGCGAGGCGGGTTCTGGGGTTGGGGAAGTCGGCTGCTTTGGCTCGCCACCACACGTGCAGTCGCGGGACGCCCAGTTTGTGGGCGACTCCGGACAGCGTCAGCCCGGTGAAGGGCATGGCGTCGTTCACGCTTGCTCCTGCCTGTCCTGATTCGGTTCCAGCCGTTGTCTGATCACTCGTATAGCAACAATCACTGACAATTCGGTCCGGCGTGGACGTGGCATCCTCCTGATCGGTGCGGGTGGGGGAGTCCCGGGCGTTCGCCCCGGGAGACAAGGGGCCGGCGTCGGCTCGCCGGCGGGTCAGGGCTGCGGCGCGGTGCCCTCGCGGGGTTCGTCGCTTCCCGGGTCCGGGCTCGGCTGGCTCCCGGGCGCTGGTGTTGCGTCGGCGAACAACAGCCGGGCGAAGTCCTCCGCGACGGCGCGGTCCTGGCCGGTGGACCGGTGCGTGTAGGTGGTCAGGGTGAAGGCCGTGCTGGAGTGGCCGATCCGGTCGCTGATGAGCTTGGGATTGATCCCGGCGTCCAGGCAGGCCGTGGCGTAGGTGTGCCGGACGTCGTGCAGGCGGATCCGCGGGACGCCGACCTGGTCGACGAGGCGGTTGAACCGCCGGGTGATGGTGTCCGGGTGCAGGGGGCGACCGTCGGGGTGGCAGAACAGGTGTCCTTGTGCGGCCGGGGCCTGGCCGAAGGCGGCCGCTTCCTCGTCGAGCATCGCGAGCTGCCGGCGCAGCGCCGCGACGGTGAAGACGTCGAGCGAGATGGTGCGCTGACTCGAGTCCGTCTTGCCGTCGGACTCCTCCGCCCGGCCGGCCACAACGACACGGGTCGGCTCGATGACGAGTGTTCCCGCGTCGAGGTCGAGCAGGTCTCGCCGGGTCCCGGCGAGCTCGGAGCGGCGCATCCCGGTGGTCGCGGCCAGCATCCACATTCCGGCGTCCCGGTCATTCCGGGCCACTTCCAGCCAGGCGATCAACTGGGGGACTGTCCAGGGCTCCGGACGGTTCTTCTTCCCCCGGCCCGTGCGGGGCAGGCTCGCGTGGACGGCCGGGTTGTAGGCGGTGTACCGCCAGGCGACCGCGTCGGACAGCGCACGGTGCAGCATGCGATGGACGTTCTTCACCGTCTTCGGCGCCAGGCCGGCGGGCTTGCGGACCGGGATCCGACCTCGGCGGTAGCGCAGGACCGCCGCGCGTGCCGCGTGGATCGACGTCTTGCACGTCCGGGAGATCTGGGCAGGTGTCGGCTCCTGCCCCTTGGCCTTCTGCTCCTGCCAGAAGGCGTACATCACCGAGTTGTTGTCCGGCTTCAGCCGCCCGCTGTCCAGCAGCCGGCGGTAGAAGGCGTTCAGGGTCGGCACATCGACCTCCTGGAGCCTTCGCCTGCCCATCAGCGGGATCACATAGGCCGTGGAGTAGTCGCGGTAGTTCGTGTAGGTCGTCCCCTTGAGCTCCTGCTGGACGGTCTCCAGCCACTCGGTGAGGAACTGCGCAACGGTGCGGCGCGACGACCGGGCGAGCCGGCCCTCCTCCTGGGAGTTCTTCACCTTGACGGCCTCGGACCAGGCCTCCTCCTCGGTGGCGAATCCGCCCGCGTACTCGCGGCGGCGTTCCCCGGTCACGGAGTCCGCAGGGAGCTCCACGTTGTAGGCGAACGTCTTCCCGCGCGGGTACACGGAGATCCCGGGGATGGCCGGGCGCCTGCGCTTGTTCCCTTGCGGGGTCACAGGTCCTCCAGGAGCTCACGGAACTTGGAGGTGACCACGTAGACGCGTCCACCGAGGCGCTTGCAGGGCAGCTCTCCGGACGCAGCGAGCCGATAGGCCGAAGCCCGGGAAATGCCCAGAAGCTTGGCCGCGCGAGGCACGGCAATGAGCAGCGGGAGCCCGTCGAGGTCGGGTCCGGACGGTGGGCGGGACATGAGGAGATCGGTTCCTTCCGTGAGCGGTGAGCTGGTTCGTGGGTGCGGGCGTCCGTGCTGGCTGTCGGGGGTCGTCCGTACTGTCGGTGGCATCCCGATTTCTGGGCGTGAGGAGCGGTGATGACGGTGACCGAGATGCCGCCGGCCCCCCGGTCTGATCCGCTCCCCGGCGGGGGCGGATTCTTCGACAGCGGGGTGCCGCGATGCCTGGGCGAGCCGCCGGCCCTGCTGCCCGGATCGGCGATCGCCGGTCAGGTCGGGGTGCTGGACGGCGGTGTGCCGTGGCCGCGGCTGGCTTCGGAGCTGGATGAGCAGTGGGACCGCTTGCTGATCCGGCTTGCGGAGGCGCTCGGTGCCGGCGACCGGCCGGTGGAGGCCATGGACGGTGCTGGCCGGTTCGTCCTTGGGGTTTGGACGGCGGCAGCCTGGACGCTCGGGCATTCCCCGGCCGCGCCGATCTCCCGGGCGGATCGTGCGGTCACCGGGCCGGCGATCCAGGAGGAGCTCGCGGCCGCAGGGCAGCTCGTGGTCGGCCGCCGGCCCTACTGGGAGTGGGCCACCGGCGTTCTGGAGTGGCTGCTGTGGATCACCGGGGCCAGGGAGACCTTGCGCTACCCCGGCCGGTGACCCGACCATTCCGATCACCGGGGGCACGTCGAACAGCCGGGACGGTGCTGCCTGCCGGGTCAGCCTTGGCGGTGTGAACGGGGCCGCCTGCCTTCCCTGCGGCCCTGGTCTGGCCTCGGTGTGCTCAGTCATCGCCGATACCTGTCTCATCGGATGTCGCCGAGACGTGTTGTGCCTCGGTTCCGACGGTGTGGTCCAGGTCGGCGGCCTCCCGGCGGTGTCGATCGGCCTCGGCCAGCACCCCATGCCGCTCCTCGAGGACCGGGTCGCTGTGGGCAGCGTCAGCGCTGGCTCGCTCCTGGACCTGGTGCAGCGCCAGCTGGGCGGCCGAGACCAGTGCCTGCAGCTCGACAGCACTGGGCTGGCGAGGCACGACGGCATACGCCGGCGACACCGGGTGGATGGTTGCGGCCCTGCCCGGTGTGGTCTTTCCGTCCTCGCCTCGGCCGGCCGCTGCTGATGCTGAGTTCTCGTCGGTCGCCACCGGCTCCTCGACAGACGTTGGTGCGTCGGACGAGCTCGCCGTGCTCTCGGCCGGGTCCGGATCGGCCTGCGTCGGCTCCGGTGTGGTGGCGGCCGCGGACTGGCGAACACCGACGGATCCCTCGTTGGCAGTAGCCGGTCCCTGGTCGGCTGCCTCCGCGCTCCGATCGGCGGCCTCTGGCTCCTCGCGTGTGAACTCCGGCTCCTCGCCCTCGGCCTCGTCCTCCGCGGCGAGATGCTCCTCGACGGCCGGGTCGCGCAGGTCGGCCTCGGTGATGACGCGGTGCGGGTCGTCGGCCTGGCGGGCGGCGGCCTCAGCCGCGAGCCACTCTTCGGCGGTGATGCGGTCGGGCGCGGCTTCTGGGTCGATCTCCCGGCGGCAGAGTTCGTCGTAGGCGCGGCGTCCCCGGTCGAGGGTGACCGCCGTGCTGGCGGCCCACTCGGCTCGGGCTTGCACGGCCAGGGTGAGTGGGCCGATCGCGGCCTGCTTCACGGCTGCTCGGGCGTGGTGCTCGGCGGCTTCGGCCTGCAACTGCGCGGCGCGTTCGCGGTCGCCCAGTTCGTCGGCTCGTCGGGCCGCGGCCTCGGTGAGCACGGCGTCCTGGCGGGCCTGTTCGGCGTCGGCCTCGGCGGCCTGAAGGGCGGCGGTGGCGTGGGCCGGCGCCCAGGTCTCCTCGGAGCGCATGGCGCGGACCCGCATCAGGAGCTGTCCCTCGGTCATTGCGGCCTCGGTGAGTTCGGTCTCGGGGCGGCCCAGCGCCGTCCACGCCTGCGCGTAGGAGGCACGGCGTTCGGTGGCGGAGATGCCCGGGGCGCTGCCGATCGGGCGGTGCGGGTCGTCCCAGCCGGTGGCCTCGCGGTGTGCGGCCACGATCCCTGCTCGCTCCTCCCAGGCCCGGCGGGCCGGCGTGTTCTCCTCGGGGACCGGGCCGAACGCCTCCAGGGCCCATGGCGGGGGCTGCGTCGCGGTGCGCGTGCCCAGGACGGCGCGACGCTCGGCGGCCAGGTCCTGCAGGTGGCGTAGGTGTTCGGCGCCGGCGGGGTCGATGTCTGCGGGGACGGTGGCCTCGGCGGTGATCGGCACGACCAGGGGCCGGCCGTGGGTGATCCGGTGGGACAGGACCTGCGCCACGGAGTGGGCGTTGGACAGTGACTTCCCGCGCAGGGATTCGGCCAGGGTCTCCCGCGGGTCGTGGCCGAGCTGTTCCGTGGCGCGCAGGAGCCGGGACAGGTGCTCGCTGGCCTGGTCGGCGCAGAGCTCGGCGCGGTGGCGTTCGTCCAGGACGCCGTCGGCGACGAGGTCGTCGAGGTGGCGCTCCATCCGCTCGCGGCACGCGGCCCGGGTGATGGCCTCAATCCGCCCGGCGATGTTCGACAGGGAGGCGAGCCGCTCGAGGTCGGCCTCACGGCGCACGGTCGCTGCCTGGGCCGTGTCCTCGCGGTCCAGGCAGGCGCGCAGTACGGCTTGGGCGGAGGGACGCTGTGACGAGCTGCCCAGGACGGTCGCCCCGGTGCTGCCCTCACGGGTCGCGGTGAGCGGGTCGCCGGAGTCGGTCGCGGTGATGACGTGGGCGGTGTTGCGTACCCCGCCCCGGGTAAGGGCGACGTAGAGGGCCTTGTCGTCGACGTCCCCGTCGGTGACCAGGTGCCCGGCGTCGACGGTCAGCCCCTGGGCGGCGTGGACGGTGCTGGCGTAGCCGAGCTGGACGTCCTCCAGGACGTAGGGCGCGGGGAGCCGGACGGGCGCCCCGGGGGTCCTGCTGCCGCCGGGGTCGTGGGGGTCGGCGACCTGCTCGACGAGCAGGGCTCCGTCGTCCTCAATCGAACGGATCACGTACTGGAGGCGGTTGGTGACCCCGATCCGGTAGTCGTTGCGCCGGGCCGCGATCAGGTCGCCGATCCCGGCGGTGACCTGATCTCGTTCCAGCAGGATTCCCGTCTCCTCGACCAGGCCGAGGGCGACCAACTGCGCTCGGATGTTCGCCGAGACGGTCGCTGCCTGCTCGTTGGTGCCGGTGACCACGACGACTGACCGGCCGGAGAGGCGGTCGGCGACGGCTGCCTGGGCCGCGGCGTCGAGGGCGGCCTCGGGGGAGTCGTAGGACAGGAGCCGGCCGTGGGCGTCGTACGTGGCCAGGGCTTCGGGGTTGCCGGCGCGCAGGTCGAGCGAGGCCTGGCGTTCCCAGGGTTCGTGGAACCGGCGGACGTCGGCGAGGGTGTAGGTCTCGGCGTGCCCGTCGAGGAGCCCGAGGACGCCGCCGGCCTCGATCGCGCCGAGCTGGTGCGGGTCGCCGGTCAGGACCAGGCGGGCGCCGGCCGCCTCCACGTGGGCGCGGATCGTCTCCAGGTCGCGTGTGGTGACCATGGATGCCTCGTCCACCAGCACGATGTCCCGCGACCCGAGCAGCCACTCGCGGTCGGCGTCATGGGCCGTGCCCTGAGTGAGCCGCTCCTGGGTGCCCAGCCACTGGGCGACGTTGCGCGACGTCTCGATGCCATCCGCGCGCAGCACCAGGGTTGCGGCCTGGCTGACCGCCAGGCCGACAACGCGGCCGCCGGCCAGGTCCGACCACGCGCCGGCCAGGGCACCGGCGGTGAAGGACTTGCCGGTGCCGGCCGGGCCGACCAGCACGGTCAGCGCTGCGTCGGAGGTTGCAATGCCGGTGACCGCGGCCCGTTGGTCGGCGCCGATCGTCGGGCACCGGGCGTCGAGCCACTCGCCCAGCTCGTCGGCATCGACGCGGTGACGTCCCCGGACCAGGGCGGCCTGGCGCAGCGCCGTCTCGGCGGTCAACGTGCCGACGGAGGCGTAGCGGATCTCGGACGGGCTGCAGAAGGGGTTGGCCTCCAGGGCCCTGGCTACCCAGTCCCCGGGCGAGGTGCTCGCGGCGCCCGGCTCCTCGCCGTTCCCTTGCCCCGGCCCGTCGCCGTCAGCATCGCCGGCGCCTGTGGCGGTGGTGCCTCGTGTCCGGCCGAGTGCCGGCAGAGCGTGCCCGGAGACCTGCTGGGCGAGGTCACCGGTCAGGGCCCGCTCAGCGAGTTGGTCCAGGACGTGGACGATGTCGGCGTCGTCGGCCAGGCCGAGCGTCGGCAGACGCCGGTGGAGCTCCAGCATGAGGTCGGCCCGGGTCCAGGCGGCTCGCTGTTCCCCGCAGGCGGCGACGGCCTCGGCGATGACGGCGTCGGGCGACCAGGTCGCCGGCGTGCGGCGGCCGGGCGCCTCGGCGAGGTGCTCCTGGATGGCGCCGGCGACGCTCTCCAGGGCGGTGCCCACCTCGGCCACGGTCTCCGCGGCCCAGCGGTCGACCATCTCCTCAGTGGTCTCGACGTGGCTGTGGTCCTTGGCCCTACGCGTGGCCAGCGTCAGGCGCTGGCGGAGCCGGTAGAGCTCGAGGTCCGTCAGCTCGCGGCCCAGCTTGTCCTGGGCGAGCTCGACCGCCTCGCTGAGCTGCCCGGTGACCTGACGGCGGCGGGAGGAGAACAGGTCGGTGATCTGCTCCGGGACGATCGGCATCTCCCGGGCCACGCCGTCCGGGCGGAGCTCGAAGTCGAAGCCGGCGGCCGCGAGCCGCTCCTCCAGCACTCGGTCGGCGACCGCGCCGAGGGCGTGCCGGTGGGCCATGAGGTCGCGGGCGTCGATCGCCCGTGCCTTGCCGTCCGTGCAGTAGGCACGGTTGAGGATCACGTTGTGTACGTGGAGTTGGGGGTCTCCGTTGCGGGAGGTGTGCTGGAAGAACGACGCGGTCACGAGTCCGGGGGCGTTCACCCAGTACCCGGACGTGCCGTGCCCGCCGTGCCGTCCGGCGCGGCTGGTCGTGATGGCGGCGGCGTACTGAAGCGCGGCAGCGTTCCCGGCGTGGATCGCGTCCTCGATCGTGCTCCGGATCCGGCGGAACTCGGCGGCGCGCTCCAGGTCCCCGGCACGGTGTGCCGCGATCTCGGCCCGGTGTGCCGCGACGTGGGCGACCGTCACTGACTTGGGCACAGAGAACGTGGCGTCCAGTCCGAGCACGGTCGAGCGGTCGCTCGCCTCGAACTCCCGGCGGAGCTCCTCCACCCGCTCGGGCAGGGCGTTCGGCTCGGCCTCCAGGGCCTCGGCGAGACGTTCGGCCACGGTGCGATAGGCGCGGGGAGGGTTGCCGATCCGGGCGCCGGTGAGGGGGTTGACGAACTCGCCGTAGACCTCCTGCATGTCGGCGGCGTCGACCTCGCCGACCAGGCCGAGGTCGTCTGCGCCGGAGCCTGACCACCGGCCGGGTGGTTCGCCGTCGGTCACGGCGTCGAGGTAGTAGCTCTCGGTGCCGGCAGCCATGCCGCCGCCACCGGTGTAGTACTCCGCCGACGTCGCGGGGACGATCGTGATCACGAATGCTGCTCCTTGCCGGGAATTGCGGGACGAATCCCGCGGAAACGTGTTGCCGAATCAGGCTTGTTGATCTTGAACTGACCTACTCGATCGGTGATGCATGGGTGTGTGGCCTTGACTGTCATTCCGGGGGATTCCTGCGTGGGGTGCTGCTCGTCGGTCCGGTGCTTCTGCTGCGGTCGTGGGGAATGGGCCTGGTGTGGCGTGGTCTTCCGGTTCGGGTCCTCGTCTGCTCGTCTGTGATCTGTCGTGGGTCGGTGCTCTGCCGTGCGGATCAGTGGGCGCTCTCGACCGCTGTGGGCGAGGACGTCGCCAGCGCCGGGGCGGCCGTGGAAGACGGACGCGCGGCGGGGGCGCTCGGACTGAGCTGCTCCTGGGCGAGGAGGCGGAGGCGGGCTGCGCGGGCATTGCCGACGCGGTAGGCGGCCTTGATCGCTCGGACCGAGGGCAGCGAGCCGCCGGCGACGATCGCCGCGGCGAGCTCGTGGTCGTCGTCGGACGGCCGGGACAGGCCCGGCTCGTCGACGGGCGTCCGGTCGTCGACGGGTGCGGTGCCGCGACCCGGCAACGTGCCGTTGCGGTCCGCCTCGTCGAAGGGCAGGAGACCGGAGATCCAGGGTGTGTCCGGGATTGTCGGCACGGGCGTGCTCGCGGGGTGGCCGTTCGGATGGGCGCTCGTGCTCGTGCTGTGCCCGGTGGCGTCTCCGGCGTCCGGGGCAGGAACCGGAGAGGCGCAACGGGGGCTCGCGGAAGCGTGCCCGTGCCCCGTGCTTGAGGGCGCCTGCTCGTGCCCCGTGCTTGCGGCGGTGCGCGCGTGCCCGTTGAGCAGAGCACTGTGCCCGGTGTCCCCGGGTGCGCTGGGCACGGCGTGCTCGTGCTCGCTGTGCTCGTGCCCGATCGGCGGGGCGGGAGTGTGCCCGGACGGGGCGTGCCCCGCGGGGTGCCCGGACGGGGCGTGCCCCGCGGGGCGCCCGTGCCCAGTGAGGTGGACACCGGGACCGGCTTCCGGGAGCGCGGGACGTGCCCAGGGTGAGGCGGCGGCAAGGGCTTCGGGCGCTGTGGCATCGCGGAGGCCGGTCACCGCGGCGACGGTGGTCCGGATCGTGACGGCGACGGTTGGGTCGAGTCCGAGGTGGAGGTGCTCCACGGCCGCCAGGGCGTGCCGCTGCAGGCGCCAGGTCGCGTAGCCGATCCGCAGGGGCTGACCGGTGAGGACGGCGAGCGGGCGGGGGAGCCGTGAGGTCTCCAGCACGGCCAGGCGGATCCGGGCCCTCGTCAATCGGGCCAGGCGTCGCGCCCGGTCGACGTCATCGACGGCTCGTGCTGCCGGGTCGGCCAGGCCCAACCGCACGGCCAGCCGCGCGCTGGTCCAGCGCCACGCAATCCGGGCTCGGGGGCCGGCGGCCGCCCGGCGCTCAGCTGCCAGGCCGCGCTCCCACAGCCACGCGGCGACCAGGGGTGCCGCGAAGCGCACGGCACGCGCGAGCCCCTCGGCGTCGGCTGCCGCCAGGACGGCGGACAGGGCGGCCATCACCCACACCGCGGCGCCGTCCACCCCCACAGATCCGTGCTCGCGGAGGGCCCGACGGGCACGGATCGCCGAGACCATGAGGGCGATCTCCAGGAAGCCGGCCAGGGCGATCCGGCCGGGTCCGGTGAAGCCGAGGACGTCCCCGAACACCCGCCACATGCCGGAGATCGCGACCGCCGTGGCGATCCCGGCCGCGGCGAGGGTCAGCAGGGTCTCGACCCAACGACCCTGGACGGCGGTCGTCGTCCCGGGGGTGGTCAGGACGCGCCGGCCGCGCCGGCCGAGGACATACCCCAGGCCTGTGAGGAGGCCGGCGGCCAGGACAGCAGCGGTGAGCCAGGCCCACGGCGGTAGCGCCGCGACCTGCGCGAACTGGGCGCTCACGCCGGCCCCTGGTAGCGGCGAGGCCGGTTGGCGCCGTGGCGCAGTCCGGAGGTGATGGTCTGACCGGCCTGGAACCGGGGGTAGCCGGGGTCCAGGAGGTGTGCGGCGGAGGCGTCCAGCAGGACGTCGCGCACGTAGTCCGGGTCGAGTTCCCCGCCGGCGACCAACTCGCCCAGGGCCGCAGCGGCCTTGAACAGCGTGTGGTTGCGCTGGCCCTTGACCGCCTCCCGCACGCGGGCAGACTCGGCGTCGATCGCCGCGTCCAGGTAGCGGCGGCGCCGGGACGGAGCCCACGGGTCCCCGGTGTCGGGGCGGGGCTGGGCGTGGGGGCCGTCAGCCTGGCGAGGGCCGGCGGCAGTCGGGATGGCCTTGGGCCGGAGGCGCTCGGCGATCCACTCCGGCAACGGGACAGGGTCCCGCCGGTCCAGGACCGTGTACGCCCCGACAGCACTCCTGGTCGGGGGCGCGACGACCTGACCGCCGTGAGCGCGCACGTCCACGAGCCACCCCAGCGGCCCGCGCGCGGTGCCGATCGTGTTGCGGATCGCTGGCCCGGCGGGGTGCCGGAAGTACAGGTGCCGGCCCCCGGAGGGGGTGGCCACGGTGTAGGTGGCGGGCACGACCTCGCCCAGGGACTCGGCGACGTAGGCCAGGACATCCGCCCCGCATGTGATGCCCGGGATACGCCAGGCATCCGGCCAGGCATCGCCCTTGGGCATGTCGCAGTCGATGACCACCAGGCCCGAGGGGCCGCACGCGATCCCGACCCCGACGTCCAGCGGCGTCGTCCAGGCCTCAATGATCTCCATCGGCTTGGTCAGCGCACGGGCCTCCCAGCCCACGTGGCCCCCGGCCTTCCGGCACACCGGGTCCCTGCCCCAGCAGGAACCCTCCTGGTGATTCGGCCACGCCGGACGCTTGGTACCCGGCTCCAACGGCAGAACGTGCCACCTGCGCTCGGCGTACGACAGGGCGATCGCCTTGCGGGAGGCTTCCTCGTAGGCGGACAGGATCACCGTGGGCGGAAGCACCCTCTGGGGCTGTGGTGCCGGGGCGACGGCCGTGACCGGGGCGAGGGCCTCGGTCGGGTGGGAGCCGGCGGGCTCCGTTGACCCTGACCCGGCGGGCGTTGCGGCGCTGCGGTGGGCGGGCGTGGGATGAGGGTGATGGCGGTTCTCTGGCGTGGGCATGGTGGTGCTCCCGTTCAGGGGTGAGGCGAGTGGGAGGGCGTCGTCCGGCGGAGGGATGGCGGCGCGGGTGGGTCAATCGAGGGGTGTGAGGGCGAACGCGACCGGGGGCGGGACGGCCCGGTCGGTGGTCCACCAGTTCGCGACCGTGGCCGGGGACAGGTCCACGTCGCGGGTCGAGTAGAGGCGGCCGGCGGCGCGGTGTCCGCGGTCGGCCACGCACGCGGCGAGGGCTGCGGTGACGCGCTCGACGGCTCCGGGGAGCCAGCGGGCGTGCCACTCGCACACGGCAGTGGGTCGGTCGCCGGCGTAGACGGCGGTGCGTTCGGTGGCCAAGGCCAGGAGCTCGGCGACGACGTCGGCGTGCAGCACCCAGCACGGCACCGGCATGGCGAGGCCGTGCCGGATGCCGACGGCGTCGATCCACTCCGCGAGCTCGGTGAGCCACTGCCGCGCGAGGGCAGGGTCGGTCACGCACAACCAGTCCCGCTGTGTCGTGGCCGCGGCCTCGTCGGTCTCCTCGGCCGGGCCCCGGCCGGCAGCGGAGCCCGGGCCACGGGTCCCGCTGCCGGCCAGGGTTAGGTGCCGGATCTGTGCCGTCAGCTCGGCGACTCCCCGGCCCAGGGCGGCGACGTCGTCCTGGAGGCCGTGGGCGACGCGCTCCAGGGCGTCGACCCGGGAGGCGAGGGCAGCGGCCAGAGCGTCCGGCTCCGGGGTGTACTGCCTCACCGACGGTCCTGCCGGTCTTGCCCGTCGTGGGCGGTGGTGGCGTCCTGCCCGTCCTTGCTGGTTCCGTCGTCCCGACCGGTCTGGCCGTCTTGGCTGGTGGTGCTCTGCCGCCCGTCCTGGCCTGGCCGTGCGATCAGCCGGGCGACCCATCCAGCGCTCCACCAACCTGCGTTCCTCCGGCCGACCATGGCCTCCAGCTCGGCCGCGGTCGGCAGACTGGCGTGATCGGCGTCCCGCAGGTCGATGACCTGGTCGGACTGGTCCTCCGCAGGGGAGCCCGGCGTGGCGGCCGCGGTGGCGGTCGGTGCGGTGGAGGTGTTGAGGAGCGAGACGGACTCCCAGCCTCGGCGCTTGGTGATCTGGGGGGCCCAGCCGACGACCACATGCAGCCCGCGGCGCATCACCAGCACCTGCCCGATCTCCATGGCGCGGATCTGCGCGGGTGACAGCACGGGCACCCACCGGTGGGCGTCGGGTTGCTTCTCGTCCACGCCGACCACCCGCATCCGGTGCTCACCGGTCAGGAGTGAGATGTCCTTGAGGTCCCTGGACGAGGGGGATCCGCCGAAGACGATGAACGCGGAGACGTTGGCGAGGATCGTGCCGGCGCCTTCGTCACCCCAGCGCTGCCGCAGCTGGGAGAGCGACTGAACGGACGTGTGGAGCGTGACGCCGCGGCCGCCCATGTCGGCGGTCCACCGGTCGATGGGAACCGGGCAGACCAGAGCGGCCTCGTCCAGGAGCATCGTGAGCGGTGGGTCCAGCCGGCCACTGGGCCGGCTGGAGGCCAGCTTCCGGGCGGCGTGGGCGATCTCGGCGACCAGTGCCGCGATCAGGGGCGACAGACCGGTGTGGTCCTCGTGCCCGATCAGGTGCAGCGTCTCGCCGCGCTCGAGGAGCGTCGTGAGGTCGACGAGCTGAGGGTCGGTCCGGCTCGCGTCACCCAGCAGCCGGGCGCGGTCGTCGGACATCCACGCCAGGGGCGTGGCCATGGTGGTCGTGATGGACGTGCGGGTGCGGTCGTTGGTGCGCCAGAAGTCGCGCACCACCTGGGCACGGTCGCGGCCGCCGACATCCACGGAGAGCAGGGCGTTGATGACCTCGTCCCGCGCCTCGACGCTGGGGTCGCCCGACCAGCGGACGACGTCCCGCATGGAACGGTCGGACACTTCGGCGGCGTGCAGGAGGAGCGCGAGGATCCGCCGGGCCTGGGAGTCCCACCGCTCGGCTTCGCCGCGGGACTCCGGGATCAGATCGGCCGCCCGGCGCTGCGCGACGGCGAAGTCACGGCAGCCGGAGAGCACCCGCCAGTGGACGGTGGACGCGAGTCCGCCCAGCCCGGCCGGGTTGAACACGTGGACGGCGCCGCGCGCGGCCCGGGCCCGGTGGACCATCTCGGCGAGGTCCAGCCGCGTGCTGGTGGTGATGAGGGCGCCCGGGGCGTCCACCCCGTGGCAGGCGAGCGACAGGGTCTTGCCGGTGCGGGGGCCGCCGATGCGCAGGGTCGCCTCTTCGCAGGACGACCAGATGCGCTCGCCCCACCAGCCCCAGCCCAACCGGGCGATCTCCACGCCGACCTGCTTCGGGCTCAGCCGCCACCGCTCCCACGGGGACAGCGCCTGCAGGGACGGGCGCAGCACCGTCGCCTTGGTCTTCAACGCCCGGCCGGACGCGTGCTCGGCGATGTCCAGCCGAGTGGCGACGCCACCAGAGCGCTGGTCCAGCTCCGTCCGGCGGCGGATCACTGCCTTCGTGTCGTGCGGCCGCGTGACGTGCCGCATCCACCACCAGACGGTGCAGCCGCCGACGACGCCCAGGCCGACCGGCGTGAGGTAGATGGCGGGGTCGTGCCAGCCGAGGGCATCCACGCCCTGGGCGAATGCCACGGCTCCCGCTCCGCCGGCGCCCGTGCGCCAGGGGAAGCGGTGAGCCATCCGTGTCGCGGCGAATGCCGCGGACCTAGCCTTGTTCACGAGGAACCTCTCTCCATCTCCGTTGAGTGCGTGTCCTCACCGGTCCCCGCCCGGGATTGCGCCCCGGGCGGGGACCACCAGCGCTGGGGGCGCTGGGTGCTGCGCATGGCGCCGCTGGTCGGGCCGTGCGCGCTGGGTCGTGCTGTCTCGTCGATGTGCCGTGCGTGTCTCGCGTTGTCTCGTGCAGGTCTCTTCTGGGTCCCGCGATGTCTCGTCTCGGACCCGCCGTGTCGCGGCGAGGTCTCGTGGGGGGCCGGCTCGTCTCGTCCGGATCTCTTGCTGTTGCGTCTGGGCCTCGGCCGGTCTCGTGTCCGTCTCGTCGGGGTCTCGCGTTGTCTCGGGCGGGTCTCTTCCTGGCTTCGCCAGGTCTCGTCGAGGTCTCGTCCGTGTCTCGTGTTGTCGCGTTCTGTCCGGTCGGATCAAGGCCAAGCCCATTCGTCGACGTCGTCGTCGGCCTGTGCCCTTGCCTCTCGCGCTGGGTGGTCCTCGGTTGCGGTGTCGTCGACCTGGCGGCCGACGTTGGCGTTCTCGTGAGCTGTGTTCGTGGCCGTCCCCCGCTCGTGGAGGGCGGTGGTGCTGGTCTCCCGCTCGTGCTGAGGCACCTGGTCGCCGCGGTACAGAGCGGCGGTCATCCGTGCCTCGGCCGCGAGGTCGGCGGCCGCGGTGCGGTGGGCGGGATCGGCAGCTGCGGTGATCCGTTCCCAGGCCGCGGCCTGGGTGTCCCACCAGCGGGCCGTTCCTTCACCCGTTCCGGTGCTGCTCGTCGAGTCCGCCCGGCCTGCGTCGACGGTTCCGGCGCCACAGCGGGGACATCCGCCGTGACCGCCGGGGTAGACGCTGTGCGTCTCGCACACTCCGTCCGTCCCCGTCGTCGCTGCCGCTCGTGCTGGCCAGGTGAGTTGCCTCCAGTTCATGGCTGGCCACCCCTGTCCCCTCTCCATCTCCGTTGGGTGCGTGTGCTCACCGGTCCCGGCCGGGATTGCGCCCCGGGGCGGGACCGTCGCCGCGCTCCGTGCTGGTTGCGCGGTCCGGACCGTGATCTGGTGGTGCTCGGTGCTCGGTGCTCGGTGCTCGGTGCTCGGTGCTCGGTGCTCGGTGCTCGGGCCGGCTGTCTGGTCTCGGACCGACCGGCTGGCTGGCCGCTGAGCTGCGGGCGGGCATGCCGACAGCGGCCCTTGGCGGGTCCTCTGCATTCAGTTCCGGTTCCGGGTGTGGTTGGCGGCTACCGGGCCGGCGGTTGGCTCGACCGGGGACGGCGAAGGCCGCGCTGGTCGGAGCGGGTGGTCACCGCGCCCGGGGCGAGCGGTGTTGGCCGCAGCCGGGGCAGGGAGCACTGGCCGACGTCGACTCGGTCCCGGGACGGCGGCAGGTCGCGTGGTGGAGAACCGTGCTCGGCTGGTACTCAGGCGGGGCCACGCACGGGGCGATCACGACTGCGCCACCGGAAGGCGGCAGGGTCGCGCGCTGCCGGGGACGAGAGCGACCTGCTCGCGCGAGGGTGCGCGGATACCCTTGATCTGCATCGTTGGTTCCTCTCCGGGTTCTCTCGGTGCGTCTGGTCTCGGCGGGTGTTCCAGCACCCGCCGAGACGCGAAGTAACGGTCAAGAGTCTTGAGACTCTGTGGACTGTCTTAAGACAGTAAGTCATGGATGGGACATGGGGCAACCCCTGTCCGGGCAGAACCGGGTGATGCGGTGACGAGCGAGGCCGACGACCGTCTGGCGAGCAGGAAGGTGGCTGCTGCGCTGCGGGAACTGATCGCGGCGGGGGAGTACGGCCCTGGCGACCAGTTGCCCTCGTACCGCCAGCTCGCCGCCGACCATGACGTCGCGGTCAACACCGCACAGTCGGCCGTCCGGATCCTGGCCAGCGAGGGGCTTGTCGAGATCCGGCACGGAAGCGGGGCGTTCGTCCGCTCGCCGTCCGAGGGTGCGCCGTCCCTGCGCGAGGAGTTGACCCGGCTCCAGGGGCGCCTGCACCACACCCAGCAGGAGCTCGCCAGCGTGAGCGAAGCGGTCGCGCACGTCCTGGCCCGGCTGCCGGAGGACTCCGCCGGCGAGGCGTGAGCCCCGCGCCCGGTGCGGGGCCGGTGCTGGGGGAGCGGGGTGCCTCGTCGTCCCGCTGGCTCCCGTCGCGGGCATCGCGGAGAGTCCCACCGCTGTCACGGCAGGTGCGCTTCGGAACGTCCGTCCCGGTTGCTTCGTCATGTCTCCATTGACGCGCTTTGGACCGAGAAAGACGATGGGGTGCATGTGGACAGGGGGAAGCTCCCCCTGGGCTGTCCACATGGGAGTGGGGGATCGTGGCTCAACGACCGCGTCCGCTGACGCCGGGTGAGTCGCCGCTGCACTACCTCGGGGCCGAACTCCGTCACTGGCGGGAGTCAAGGGGCCTGTCCCAGGACGCCCTCGGAGCCCGGGTATTCGTCAGCGGAGACCTGCTGAGCAGGGTGGAGAAGGCGGAACGCCTGCCCACCCGTGAACTGGTGGAGGCGTGCGACGTCACGCTGGGTGCCGGTGGCAGCCTCCTGCGGATCTGGCCCTTGATCGAGACCTATCGCCAGCAGTCGAGCAATTCCGATCTCCATGTGGACAGTTCCGTCCAAGCCGTCTACGAGGCCCTCGCCGCGGGCACCATGAATCTGCGGGTCGACGAGGAGGGCACCATGTGGGCTGACATCGGGCGGCGGTCGTTCCTCGTCGGCGGGATCAGTGCGGTGCTCGGTGCGCGTGGGGTCGGCCCGGGGAGACAGGCGAGTGTCGTGGCGGACGCCGCTGCGGCTGACGATCCGTTCGGCTTCCTCACCGCTGTGGGCGGCACCTGGCCGGACCTCAAGCTGTCCCGCCCGGTGCCCGACTTCGGCGTCGATTGGAACGCGCTCCTGCCCGGTGGCACCTCGATGATGGGCTCGCGGGCGCTCCTGCAGCTGCACCCGGCGCGGATCGAGGACGGCCGGGCGGTCATGGAGGTGCCGGACTCCCGGCGCCTGGGCGAGGTGCTGTCCCGCCCGGAGCGATCCCTGCTGGTTGGCGCGGTCGAGGACGGCGAACAGGCTCGGTACTACGTGATGGACGGGCGCGGTGCCCGGGAGCGCGGTGCTGGTGCCGGCCCTTTGCGGGGGCGGTCGCTGGCCGTGCCGGAGGCCTACCTGCTGGATGACCTGACCTACGGGATCCTGTGGGCGGTCGCGAACTACGACGACGGCCTGCAGGACGACGACCAGAACCTCGCCGAGACCCGCGCGGACCTCAGCGCCTACGAGCGGCTGTCCAGCTCGGCAGTCAGCCGGGAGGCGGCGCCGGGCCTGAACGCGATCGCGCACATGTGGCTCGGGTCGGACTTCTGCGCCCGGCACATCCTCAAGGCGCTCCCGGACCTGCCGGCGCTGCCGGCGTTCTGGACGCGCGAGCAGCGGGGCGAGGAGGCCAGCGCGTGGCTGGTCTTCGACCACAAGTACCCGTACCTGCGTTCGACGACGAGCACGCTGGGCGGGGCGACGCCGCGGACCTTCTGCGTGCCGGAGGACGTCGTGCGGACGTCCCCGCGCCACGAGCGGATCCTGTTCTTCCTGGCGGTGGCGCTGATGGAGGCCTTGGGCATCCGGGCGCAGGTGACGACGGATGCCGCGTATGAGGCCGTGGAGGGGTTCGTGGTCGCGCCGAACCAGGAGGCGATCATTGCGAACTGGGTTCGGGGTGACGGGATGTGGCATGTGGACGTGACGTCGCGGTCCTCGGTGGTGCGGGAGTTCACCTCGGTCGCCCAGGAGGTGGGTGCTCACTCGCTGATCGAGGCGCGGACGGCGGAGGGCCGGCTGCGGGCGTTGGCCGGCTACCTGGATCTTCCCTGGTCATGGCTGGTCGAGCGGTGCGCCGCGCTGGGGGTGGTCGGTGCCGCCGGCCTGATCCAGCCCCGGAGCCGGCTGCTGTCCACGGCGGGGATAGATGCGGCTTGCTCCTATGTGGGCACGTTCTGCGTGAGCAGTTAGCCTCGGGCTGATGGGCGAGGAGAGGACTCACGCATGAGCACGCCGGGGGCCGGCCGGGTCGCGGTGATCACGCTTGGTGGCACCATCGCGATGACCAGCCAGGACGGCAACGCCGTCACCCCGACGCTGGCGGCTGAGGACCTGGTGGCCGCGGTGCCGGGTCTTGCGGAGACCGGGATCCCGCTGGAGGTGCACAACTTCCGGCAGCTGCCCGGGGCCTCGCTTGGCTTCGCCGACCTCGTGGCCCTGGTCAAGCTGATCGAAGGGCTGGACGTCGACGGCGTGGTCGTCACGCAGGGCACAGACACGATCGAGGAGACGGCCTTCGTGCTCGACCTGCTGCATCGGGACGAGCGGCCGGTGGTGGTCACTGGGGCGATGCGCAACCCGAGCATGGCCGGGGCTGACGGGCCGGCGAACCTGCTCGCCGCGGTGCGAGTGGCGGCGGCCGGGCAGTCCCCGGGGAGCGGCTGCGTGGTGGTGTTCGGCGAGGAGATCCACGCCGCGCGCCGGGTACGCAAGACGCATTCGTCGAGTCCGACGGCCTTCGGCTCCTACCCGGGGCCGATCGGCTTCGTGGCCGAGGACCGGGTGCGGTTCTGGTCCCGGCCGGAGCGGTGGCCGGCGCTGCCGGCGGACGAGCTGGACTTGGCGGTGCGGACCGGCCTGGTCACCCTGGTCCTGGGCGACGACGGCGCCGTGCTGAAGGCCGCCGGCGGTCAAGTCGACGGCCTGGTGGTCGCCGGCTTCGGGGTGGGGCATGCCCCGGCGGCGTGTGTGGAAGTGCTCACCGAGCTCGCCGGCCGGCTTCCGGTCATCCTGGCGTCTCGGACGGGCTCGGGGCCGGTGCTCACGGGCACCTACGGGTTCCCCGGGTCGGAGTCTGACCTGCTCGGGCGTGGGCTCATCTCCGCCGGGACCCTGGACCCGCTCAAGGCCCGGATCCTGCTGCACGTGCTGCTCATGGCCGGCCTGGACCGTGAGGTAATCCGACGGCGCCTCGCTGAGCTGGGGAACGCGTGAGCGAGACTTCGGGGATCGCCCGGCGGGGATTCGCGGGAGGATCGGGTGACAGAGACGCGAGCGAGAGAGGACACCTGTGCGCAGCCACGAGCTGACCATCGGCCGGACCTTCGGCGTGAATTTCGACCATGGTGAGGACTTCTTCCCGACCCTGGCCGCGTTCTGCGAGCAGAACGGCGTGCGGCACGGGTACATTCCCCTGTTCATCGCTGGGTTCGCTGAGGCGGAGATCGTGGGGGCCTGCGAGAAGGTCGAGAACCCTGAGGCCCCGATCTGGAGCAAGGTCCATCTGACCGGTGTCGAGGCCCTGGGCGGCGGCACGCTCGCCTACGACCCAGAGACAGGTAAGGTGCTGCCGCACATCCACACGACGCTGGGGGAGAAGGCCCGGTCGGCCACCGCCCACACGAGCCACCTGCTGAGTGCGCGGGTCCAGTTCCTCGTGGAGATGCTCATCGTCGAGGTGACCTCCCCGGTCATGACCCGCCCGAATAGCCCCGAGCTGTTCGCCGTGCCGACGTTGACGTTCGGGGCGTAGCGGACCTCGTGGATCGATGACCGGTCGTCGAGGACATGGAGTCGAGGGCCGACGCCCGCTGGGAGCGTGCGCCGAGCGGCCGGGGAATGATCTACCGGCCAAGCGCTTGGCAGGTCGAGGCTGTGATCGTCACGCCAATGACCGGTCTCTTCGCCTTCGGGATCGACGTCCTGGTCAGGACTGGGACCGAGCGTAGACGACGAAATCGGATCTCCTGCTTTGCGGTGCGGCCCTGAGTGGGCAGAGCGTGCACTTCGAGGAGGAGTCTGAAAAGAAGCCGCACCGTGGCGTGTGCTCTGAACCGTCCCCGGCTCATCCTCAAGGGCCCCGCAGGAGTCGGATTTCACTCGGGACTTTGGTTGATGTACCGGGAGCTCCATTCTCCGATTAGTGCTATACTGCACACTGGTGTACGGGGAAAGGGTCAAGGAAGCAGGGTCGCGCCATCCAAACGACGATGGATCATTGATAAGGTGGTCAAGACCTCTAGTAACTCGTCGTCTGTAACGTGACGATGTAGGCGAGGATCGTGAGCTACGGGGTTCCGGAACATCCCGGATAGTCCCTTGATTATGTTGGCCAGTCCTGTTTGCTCGTCCCTTTCTGTCTGAGTCTGAAGCGAATTGATTGCCAGCCGTGGCACGCCGGTCCTGCCAAGAGCTATAGTCGCGTCTATGAGTGGGGCGCCATCGCCGGAGACGCCAGTGCGGGCGCGGATCTTGTCGAAGATACTCTTGGTGGCTTCGAGCATTGCGTGAAAGCAGTTCCTCTGGAGAAGCTCGATCGTGCAATATCGTAGAACGTCGGGATGCGTACCTCGTCGGCGAAGTTCGGAACGCAAACTGCTCGCCTGGTGAGCCGCTTCGCTGAGGGTTGAGGCTTGCGGACCCCGATAAATCCTCCCGTCATCTCCAACTCTCACCCCAGCGAAGACGAGGACCTCATTCAAAGCGTCCTGGCGCAAGGTTCTTAAGTCGGGTTCATCACGGTAGCGAACAGGTGCCATCGCTCTTGTAATGAAAGCGATTACGCAATTTGCAGACCTGTCGAGTCGCTGCCTTTCTGCGAGGGCATGGCGGAGCCGAGTACGCTTGGTGTGTCCAGGGAACGGGTCGGAGATGTTCAACTCGGCAAGAAGTTGACCGATTTGTTGACCGCTGAGTCCCGTTGAGGTCTCGCCGAGTACATCGGATACGCCCTCTACGACCTCAATGGTCCAGGGTGGATAAATCTCACTCACAGCCTCCTCCAGTTCTTGGAAATCGTTCGTCCCATTCAGTGGGTCATGGTTCTACCCGGCAGGAAAGCCAGGGATATACGAGGATCAGTCCACTGTAGCTCGACCGCACCGAATGAGAGCACTAGTGCCGGGGCTCGGTGGAACCGTCGTCCGCGGCGTTGGCGACAGAGTCGAATCCCGGGTCCGAATCCGGTGTGGACCCTGGGGCATGCGCGAATCCTGCGCGTGTCCGGGATGGAATTACGAGAGATTCTCCGATAGTCTCCTCCCCGACTAGCGCTCGCACCCGAAGGACATGGTCGTCGATATGTGACTCGACCCACTCGGATGATAACCGCCTTCGACTGAGAATCATTCCTCCGGCAGCTGGTAGCCCCTGTATGTCGAGGGAGAGATACAAGCCGAGGGTCTTCTCGAATGGATCATGAAATGGATCGACCAAACACCAGGACATCTGTTCATGTGAGGCGGAATCCTTCAGTGTGAAGTAGCGCACCATTCCTTCGCGTTTGGAGATGCTTCCGTGATATCGAATATGCGACTGGGAGCCCCCCGAATCTAGGGCCTCGTCACCCTTGACTATGAGGCGAGCCGTTAAGAGGGAATATCGAATGACGTAGCGGCCCTCGTAGATTTGACCGTGCCCGCTCGTGCTTCTATGGTACTGCCAGAAAGTGCCTAGGAACTTCTTGCGACTCGGAAGTCGAGAATACCGCCAGAGTATATATACCTGTCGGGTGAGTAGAGGCAGGAGGCCTAGGCAGAAACCGGCGATAACCTCCGACCAGTTGATGCTCCTCATGGGTGAAGCCTCTCCTTCCACCCGGACGGAGTGGTCTGGCGCCCGCGATTCGACCTCGATCGAGGTGATGGCTGTGTCACGTGAAGGTCCAGGTATACCTCAGCGCGGCATGTGAAGGCGGCGGACTGCATCCTGAAGACTCCCGTTCTGGACGAACGGCCGCGGCTCTTGGGAAGGTCCGTTGCTCAGTCTACTCACGTTTGGGATCTATGTCCGCCTTTCTCTGCAAAGACCATCCCGGCGCGCGTCGAAGCACGTCGGGACCCCTGTATAGTTGAAAGGTTGACTCTCGGTGGGTGTTCCCCCGGTAGTGAGATGTGGGCCTGGGGATATTGGAGCGAGAATCTAGATTGGAGAAACGATGCTCCATCGACGGCGCAAGCGACTCGAGGAGATGGAAACGAAGGAGGCTGTGGGTGTTAGTTTGTGGACGAATGAGTTCTGAGATGAGGCTAGATACCGAGTCATTCATGCTCTAGACGCTAGCCTTGAGGGAGACTCCCCATCTGAGGTCTATGCGACCGCGCGAAAGTTGATCCTTGAAGATGAAGGCTGGCCTCATCTATGCGCAAGGGATGTGCGTACCGATAGGGACATGTACTCATATATCCTCGACTGCGAGGATCGAATGATGCCCAGTGATGGAGGCCTTACTCTGCCTGAATGTGTAAACGGGTCGTCTGGCGTGTCTTCGCAGGGTTCATTTGAGGCCCACTTGTAATCTAGCTCCACTCCGCGTCAGGATCGAATTGGAAATCCCCCTGCATTCCATGCCAGAGTCGACGCAACTCCTCGGCATCCTCGGGAGTCCGTGGTGGTTGAAAGATGGGATCCGATAGCTGTCGGATGCGGTCTTCAAGTCTGATCTTCGCCGCGATGGCTTCTTCTTCCTGTCTCAACCGCTCGGCGATCGCTTCTTCTTCCCGTCTCAGTCGCTCCCGAAGCTTTGCTTGCTCGGCCTTTCGCTGTCGAAGTTTCTCTGTAGCTTCGATGCGAAGAGTCCTGCGGCGGCGCTGCACCTGTTCCCGCCGCAATCGAATAGTGAGTCGGTATGCTGGTCGGCCGAGGGCCCCTAGCCCGGCCGCGACCACCGCATACAGCCACGGTGAGTCAAAGCCGAATTTGTTCTCAAATGACTTGATCATAGAAGCCGCATCATAGATGGGGTCGCGAGTAACATTAGATGTTGGCACTACGACGCAGTTCCCTATGCGGATCGGTGAGGCGTCCTGGGATTCCGCCGTGTATAGCACCAGGGTTAATGGGCTCAGATCTCCGTAACCTTTCGGTGTGACGGTCCAGTGCCATTCAACTGTGCCTTCGCTGGGCAGTAGTTGCGTTGCGTCGTACGCCTCGTCGAGCGAGTAGGCGTAGTCATCTCCCTCAAGTCTTGCGATCAATCGGGAGCATATTTTCACGCCTTCGACACGAGTGTTCACATCATTCCGAGATGTATTCGTGTATGTGGCATTCACGTAGAGGGCAAACGGTCTTCCCTCGTGCAGCTTGGTTGGTTCGGTGAAGCTCACTGAACCTTGTCTGCAATCGAGCTTCGCCATGATCTGATCGACTTGGTTAGATGCGCCCCGTCTCTGTAGTCCGGCGTCTATGCCGGCGATCATTATCAGTCCTAAGCCGATGATCGCGAGAATCACCGTAAGTGTGCCTATGAGGATCGATGGGTCAATGTCACGTTTCCGGGTAACAAGGAGCTTTGCCACCATGGCTCTCCTCACGCTATCGGATCACTTCAGCTGGCAGATGCGGCGTACATGCCATGATGGCGCGCATGGGGGTGTATGTCTTGACCGACACCTTGTGGGGGCGCCTGTCTTCGCGCTCGGACGAGTGGTCAGGGCATCGCGAGGGCCGCCGAGGTCCCGAATTATCCGATTCGCGAGCGATCCTGGCCGTTGACGGTGGACACCGCGTGGGGCCGGCGGATATGCCTGTCGGAGCTGCGCCACGGCTCGCGTCGTCCAAGGTCCCTCACGAGCGTTTCCTGTCCGAAACGTGTCCCGAGCTGGAAGCGTCAGAACAGGACGAGTTGCTCGCCGCCGGTGGGGACCAGCTTGCGGCGTCGAGGTCGGGGATGCTGGTACCGGGCCATCTCGGCCAGGGTGGCGCGGACGTTGACGAAGTGGCCTTGGGTGTCGCGCAGTCGGATGAGGAGCTGGCGGGAGATCGGGGTACGGGTCATGGTGGCCCCCGGGGGTTTGGTTGGGATGACGTTGGGGGCCGCTTGCTGCCTCCTACGTCGGCCCCGGGGTACCTCGCCCGGCGAGGCTCGCCGGCAACCCCCCAACACCCAAAGCCGGCAACCCACAGGCGCGGAGCGCGTCCCAGCACCACGGCGCCCGGGTGATCGGGGGTTGCTGGGGAGACCGGGCGTGGTACCCGAAAGGTGAGTCCCGGCACCCAGGGCGCGACGGCCTCGCGCGTCACGCTCCCCCAATCACACGATCAGCCCCGCGCGGACCGAACGGAGGCAGGGCGATCTAGACGTCCGTCTCGTGGCAGCCTGGTGGGGTGAACCCCGATGTGCTCACGGAGAGCTTTGAGCTCTGGACTGCCGACGTGATCGTCCTGTTCGACTGGCTCATGAGCGTCGATCTCAATGCGGTCCCCATCAGCCATCCAGCGCAGAAGCAGGCCCTAGCCGACTTGCTCACGTGCCTGGAGGCTCAGACTCACGCCGTCACTGCCACAGCGGAGGACATTGCCTTCGCTCAGGCACAGGTGGCAGCTGACATGGGTTGGTAGCCAGGCAACCTGCTGCGGCTCGTCAAATCGGGCGGCCGGCGGGACCGGCGCCGGAGGCGCCGCAAGCCCGCCGGGTACGCCCGGCGGTGCGCCCGCGGAGCGGGCGCCTTGATCTCAGAGGGGTCAACCTCGGGTATTCAGGGGCGTGAGGACGGTGGCGCGCGAAAGGTGCACCTGACCTGGGACGATACGGGTGTCTAGGACCGTAATGTCGGGGATCGGGGTGCACCTTTCTGGTGAGCAAGCGTACGCGTTGGGACGAGCGCCTGTCGGTCACGACGACGAAGAAGACCCTGGTCGGGCATGGCGGGGTGGTATTGCTGCGTCGGTGTGCGGACCGGGTCGGGCTGACCACGGCGCTGGCCAGCGCCTTCCCCCAGGGCAAGACCTCCACCTGGTGGGACCGGGGCCTGGTCCTGGTCTGCACCGCGGTCGTCATCGCGGTGGGCGGCACGTGCATGTCGGACGTCGAACTCCTGCTGGGGCACCAGGGCCCGGTGTTCGGTTCACCTCCCTCGGACTCCACAGTGCGTCGCGGTCTGGACATGGACGAGCGAGTCCGGGCCAAGATCGCGAAGGTGCGGGCCAGAGTCCGGGCTCACGTGTGGGCCCTACTGGCCAAGCGGCCCGAGGGTTTCCCGTGGGTCAGTGCGGCCGGGAAGGTCCTGTCCGGATGGGTCGTCATCGACGCCGACGCCACGTTGATCACCGCGCACTCGGCGAAACAAGGCGCTGCATCGACCTGGAAGAATTCTCTGAACTTCGAGATGATCAACGGGGGCAGGTCGGTGCCGTCGTGGTGGGGGCATGGGGTGGCTGCGTAGCGATCTGGTCCAGCTGGGTGAGTTTGCTGCGGGCGGCGGCGAGGCTGATCTGCAGGCCCTCGACCTCGCCGAGCCATCCTTCGTGGCGGGCTTCGGCGATGCGGGCGATGAGGTTGTCGCGGACGTCGAGGAGACGTTGTCGCTGGTTGGGGTCGGGGCGCAGCAGAGGGCACCGTAGGCAGGAGTGTTCGTGGATGCAGCTGGTGGCGTAGGAGCGGCCGCAGGTGCCCAGGGCGACTTTGCGGTGCTCGAAGTGGCCGAGGAACTCTTGCCATTCGGCGTCGGTGGGGGTGCGGTATTCCTCGCTGGGGCGAAGGGCACGGCGTCGGGCGATGAAGGCTCGGTGCCCGTTGATCGCTTCTTCGGGGTAGACCGCTTTATAGCCCATGGTGGTGTTGATGTCGCGGTGCCCGGCGACGAGTTGCGCGATGTGCGGGGGCATGCCGTGCAGCACGGCGTCGGTGATGAACAACCTGCGGAAGTCGTGCGGGGTGAACCGCAACGGTCGGCCCCCGGTGTCGGTCAAGGTGGTATCGGTCGTGGTTGACTCCGACGCTGCCTGGCAGATCCAGTCTCGTAGGGTGCCGGCCGGGATCGCACGGTTGCCCAGCCCGAACTGGCGTTGGAACAGCAGCGGCATGGGCGGGTTCCAGACGCGTTCATGGGGGTCGTAGGAGGCCACCGAGGGCACCGCCGAGCTGGGTCGGCGGATGCGGTGGATGACGGCGGCCAGGACGTCGGCGAGTTCGGGGCTGACGACCAGCAGCCGTTCGACGTCGGTCTTGGACGGGGCGATCTGCAGCAGCGGGATCACCTCGGTGCCGGTCGGCGGGGTGTACTGGACCAGGCTGTGGTGACTGAGCTCGGTGAGTTCCTCGATGCGGATCCCGGTGTGGCGCAGTGTCTCGATGCTCGCCCAGGTCCAGAACGCCCGGTCCTCCTCCCCGGACAGGTCCCGTCGTATGCCGGTGGCCGGGTCCTCGGTCCAGATCCGGGCGGTGGGCGTACCCCGGTCCGGGGCGCGATGGAGCACCTCGTCGTGATGGCGGAACTGTCCGCCGGGGGGCGTGGCTCGGGCGGTGGTGAGCCGTTCCGCGGCTGCCTTCGCCTGAGCCTGGACGTGGGCGATCAGGGCCGGCAGCACCGGGAGGCGTTCTCGGGTTCGCGCGTCCATGCGCGACTTGCGCCGGCCTCGCTCCTTGACCCGGGACAGGTCCTCACGCCGGACCGGGGACGGCGCTGCCCAGGGACCCCAGCGTGCGGGTTCCTCCATCGCCCACTGGGCGATGTCCAGGTAGAAGGCCCGGACCTGGCCCAGTTGCGCGCGCCCGTCGGCGCGAAGCCGCTGGGCCTGCACGACGGTTCCGTCGGCCGTGGTGGTTCGGGTGGTGTTCACCAGGACCCGCTGCTTCCAGGCCGCGGCCACCTCGGGGGCCAGGTGGAGGGAGTTGATCCCGGGATGGTGCAGTTCCAGGTCCCGCCAGAACAGCCGGCCCAAGGTGAAGGCCAGGTTCCGCAGCGTGGTGTGGTCCAGCGCCGGGGCCCGTTCGAGCAGGTACTCGTGCAGCAGGCCGCGGACCTCGTCGCAGACGATGCCGTACCGGTCCAGCATCTGGGCGGGGCTGAGTTGGCCGGAGGTGGCGAAGGCCCGCAAGGTGGAGGGGGCCTCGGGTCCGAAGACACCCATCTGCGCCAGGACCCCGTAAAAGCCCAGGCCCTTGTTCTTGCGGCGGGAGTCCTGGTCCAGCAGCGCGCCCAGTTCCAGGCAGTCGCCGACGACGATGTCACCGATCGTGCCGCCCTTGGCCGCCAGGATGACCGCTGCCCGTCGCAGTGCCACGTTCTTCATCGTCCGGCCCGCCGAGGATGCCTGGCAGCGTGCGGACAGTTCGGCGAACCCCTGCGGGTCACGGGCCCGGGCCATGTCTGCGGCCAACGGCTGCGGGGAACGGGGCGTCAGCAGCCAGTTCAGGCTGGGACGGATCGCGTCGGCGCAGACCAGTAGGAGCAGAGCCACCCGCAGGTTGCTGGTCACCGACACCGAGGTGCCGGACCGCTGGCTGCCGGACTGCAACCGTTCCAGCCACGGCTTCCACCACTCGGCGTTGCCGAGGGCTTCGGCGCCACTGGCGATCCAGCGTTCCTGCCATGTCTCGCCTGGTTGACGAGCCAGCCAGTCGATCACCGAGATCAGCCCGCGACGCCTGCGCGAGAACGAGGTCGCCTCGGTGGTGAACGGCGGGGCCAGCAGCCGTCCCAGCAACTCCTCCGCGCCCACGCAGGTTCCTGGCCACAGGGCCGGGACCGCCCGAGGCGGGTAACGGAGGTGTAGTTGCTGCATGTCAGGCCCGCAGACCGCACGGGGAACGGACTCGACCCGTACCGGTGCCGCGGCCCGCAGCTGGGTCAGGATCATCGTGATCCCCTGTCGAACAACGTCTTCAGGGACTCCGGCCGGTACTGCCCGCCGCCCGGGACGTCGGATGGCGACTGCCGCCGCGATTGCGCCTCGTCAACCAGCCGACGCTGGTGGGCCAGCACCTCGGCGATCACCTCGTTGGGCGCCGGGGTCAAGTACAGCTGGGTGGTGGACAGGTGGGCATGGCCCAGGACCCACTGCACGTCACACAACGGCAGCAGCGGATCGCGCGCCATCCGGTAGGCGGCCGTATGACGAAGATCGTGCAACGACCAGTTCGCCCCCAGCGCCTGGTTGGCCCGGGCGAACATCGCCCGGGCCGCGTGATACGTCAACGGGCGAGGCACCCCGCGGCTGGTCCACCACAGCGGGTCGTCCGCTCCGGCCGGCACCGTCGACCCCAGCGAACACTGATAGAGCCGCAGCCAGACGAAGGCATCCATGCTGGCCGGCAACACCTGCACCGCCCGGGACCCCTTGCGCACCACCGTGATCAGCTGCTGTCCGGGGTCGACATCCCCACCCCGGGCGCCGAGCAGCTCCGCGGCCCGGGCCCCGGTCGAGACCCAGAACGCGACCAGAGCCCGGTCCCGATCCGACCGCAACTGGGCGAAGAGCTGGTTGAACCGCTCATCCGGGATCCGTCGCGGCACCCGCTGCGCCAGCCGAGGCCGGTAACGGCCCGAACGTTCATTCCCGAACGGTTCCATCGGGTTGTGATGGGCGTGTGCCCGGCCCCCGGCCCGCTCCCGGACCAGCGGGAACGGGTTCACGATCGGACCAGTCCCGGCCTCGAGGTGGAAGGCGTAGAACGCACGCAGGACCGTCTCGCTGTGCGCCAACGTCGCCGGCGCGTACTTGCCGCCCGGTGAACGCTTCCCCGTCACCGGATTCGTCACCCCCGCCGGCCGCGTCACCGTCCCGGACCGGCGAGGCTTGTCCACCAGCGCCAGCCACCGGCAGAAATCACGAGCCTCGCACCGCGTCGCCTGGCCCCACGGCACATCGATGGCCCACAGGAACCGGAACCAGCGCAGCAGATCCAGCGCATACGACCGCGCCGTCGCCGTCGAGCGCCCTGAGGCCTGCAACTCGTGCAGGAACCCTGACACGCACCCCAAGACCTCACCGTCCGGGCCCAGCAGCCGGTACGGCTCCCACATCACATCGGTCGCGACGACCGACCCCACGTCACCCACCACGAGCGTGATCAGGTCACGCTCCTCGACACCCTCATCGCCGATCACGACCCCGGACCCTAGCCAGAACCCAGACCCGATCAGCCCTCCGACCTGCGCCGACGCCCTTGTAGTTCAGTCAACGGTTAGGGATTCGGCTTTCATCCGTTGGGGGCATGGTGCGCGAACACCACCGAGTCCTTGGCCATGCTGCTGCGCAAGGGGAACGCGGGTTCCAACACCGTGGCCGACCACATCCAGGTCCTCGGCGCAGCGATCGCCCAGATTCCCGCCGCGTTCCGCAGGAAGATCTTGATCCGTATCGACGGAGCCGGGGCCACCCATGACCTGGTGAGATACCTGCACGGCTTGAACACCACCACCCGCACGGTGCGGTTCACCGTGGGCTGGGCCATCACCGAGGCCGACGAGGATGCCATCGCGATGGTGCCCGAGCAGGCATGGACGCCGTCGTTGACCCCGGATGGGGAGATCGACAAGGACGCGCAGGTCGCGGAACTGACCGGCCTGGACCCCCGGGGCGACACCTGGCTTCCCGGGCTTCGACTCCTGGTACGTCGTACCCGGCCCTCCCGACGTCACGCCAAGAAGCTGACCGCCTGGGAGAAGCGCACCGGATTGCGGTACGCGATGGTCGCCACGAACATCACCCGGATCCACGGGGTTCCCGGCACGGGTCACCCCCAGTGGCTGGACCTGGTCCACCGCCTGCACGCCGGGGTGGAAGACCGCGTCCGCACGAACAAGGCCATGGGCCTGCGGAACCTGCCCTCACAGTCCTGGACCGTGAACACCGGATGGGTCCTGGCCGCCAACATCGCCGCCGACCTGGATGCCTGGACCCGGCTGCTGGGCCTGTACGACGAGCCGGACCTGGCACGCGCCGAACCCGACACCCTGCGGTACCGGCTATGGCACCTCCCAGCAACCCTGACCTCTCACGCCCGCCGACGAACCCTGGCCATCGCCGCCACCTGGCCCTGGGCGAAGGCATTCACGACCTGCTGGCAACGCCTGAGCGCACTGCCGTTACCTGCCTGAACAGCACAGACCCCGACGACCACAGGAAGAGAACCCCGGCCGGAACCGGCGCACACCACGGCGACACGTGGGGCTCCCTGACGATCACAACCCACCAACCAGCCAAACGATCAAACCGGACGAACCGGATCAGGGGGCAGCAGACCCCTCTGACGAATCGAGGTCAATTCGGCCAGACATGGGCCTGCGTGTCACTCGAGATAGTGAGCCCCGCAGACGCTGGGCCTACACGTGCCCTTCCTGGACCCGAAACGCATGGGCAACGACGAGGAGTCTCGATGCGTCGGCGAACTGGAGAGTCAGCGTCTGAAACTTCCGTGTATTGCGGGCGGGGGATCCGCTGTCGAAGCGGAAAGCCGGAGACTGGGCCAACGATGCGAGTGCCGACTGCTGGAGTGGCGAATCGTCAGAGACGCTGCAGTCGGACACGACCTGTTCGTCCCAGCACGGCAGGAACGACAGGGCTATATAGCCTTCGGCGAGGATGATGCGGGGACTCCCATCGACACAGTCGAGGCTGATTCGGACAGTGTCGTAGTCCACGAGCACGTCTGTGAGTTCTGCATCGGGCCAGTAGACCTCGTTCAATGCTGTCACGGAGTTGAGCCTGCCACGGGTTGGGTACTGGGCGGGTCATGACGTGGCGCGGGCCGGCTCTGGTGCTGAGGTCCGGTTCGAGCCCGACTGAGTCCGCAGCTCTCCAAGCCTGCCGAGCTGTAGCCAGAGGTGTAGCCAAGACGGTGCAGGACGCGGTGTCACGGTCGAGACGGGTGAGACGGCGCCCGGACATCATGGCTGGTCAACGCAGTGCTAGCGCGCCCGGACGGAACGGCTGAGACGCCGCGCGAATGACTCATAACCCAGAGGTCGCAGGTTCAAATCCTGCCCCCGCTACCACGAAAGTCGCAGGTCAGAGGCCTGATCCCCTTGGGGATCAGGCCTCTGACCTATGCGATGTGACCAAACTCGTGACCAGACGGCTTTGCGACCGGCCTGCGAGCAGAAGGTTGCGGACCTGAGTCGCCTTCACCCCGAGCCCGGCCATGCTTCCCTGGCTCGGCTGATTCCGAGCGGTCCTGCCAGCGGGCGAGGTGGGCACGCGTGGTCAGGGTGTCGGGGTGTTCGGGTCCCAGGACCCGCAGCACGTCGGGGAGAAGTTCCCGGAGGGACGCGAGGGCGCTGGCGGTATCGCCAGCTTCGCCCTGCCAGCGGGCGAGGGCATTGCGGGTGGTCAGGACGTCCGGGTGGTCAGGTCCCTGGACCCGCAGCCGGTCGTGGAGGAGCTCTTCGTAGGCGGTGACGGCGCCAGCGGGGTCTCCTCCCTGTCCTCGCCAGTAGGCCATGCTGGCGCGGGCACGCAGGGTTTCTGGGTGGTCAGGTCCCTGGACTCGCAGCATGTCGGGGAGGAGCTCTTGGAGGAAGGCTGCGGCGCTGGTGGGGTCGCCAGATTCGCCCCGCCAGAGGGCGAGGTTGCCGCGGGTGGTCAGGGTGCCGGGGTGGTCGAGGCCCAGGACCCGTAGGCGGTCGGTGAGGAGTTCGGCGAAGGCGGTGGCCGCGCCGGCGGCGTCACCTGCCTCTCCCCGCCAACCGGCGAGGAGGTCTCGAACGGTCAGGGTGTGGGAGTGGTCGGGTCCCAGGTGGACGAGTGCTTGATCGTGAAGTGCTCTCGCCGCGTAGAGCGCGGCAGCCACGGCTCCGGTCTCCCCGAAACTGGACACCGTCCGGAACAGCACTGGATGAGCGCCGTCGTCATTCCGGTGCCACAGGCTCTGCCGGGTGTCATGGTTGGTGAGGGTGGCTACGTTCTCTCGAAGGACCCGGGGCAGGCCCCGCTGGGGTCCATTGCGGTCAGCAGCCGCCACAGGGTGCTGACCGCGGGGATCGGCCCGCTCAGCCCGAGGTGCGCGCGGGCCGTGGCGGACAGGTCGGCGATCCGCTCGGTGATAGCGGCGAACGATCGGGATCCGGCGAGCATCGCGCAGGTGACCGCGGCCAGCAGCGGGGTGAACCGGGGGCGGACCCCCGGCGTCGGCGCGCGTCGAGCACCACGGCTAGCGCCTCGGTGAGTGTCGTCGCTCACGGGCAGTAGTTGGAGCAAGGTCGGTGGCGGTGTCCGGGACGTGGTTGTCGAGCATGTCGGACACGGCCTCGATGGGGGGAGATGACATCGGCGGGTGCGGCCTTCCGGTGATCAAGGGCTTGTAAGAACTCCATGATCAGCTCAGGAGCCGCGTCTGCTTCGTCACTCCCGCGGAGTGTCGCGAACCGGAACAGCCCGGGTTGGACACTCTCAAACCGGACTACGCAATGTCCCTGACGTATCCCTCTCGGACTCTACTCTGGATAAGCTCAAGTGGGGGCATATTCGCCCGCTTGGCAAATAATGGGAGATGCCCGCCTGTCAGGTCTGGAGTAGTGCCCGGTGAGTCCACGCCAACTGGAGTAGGGATTTTGCTGAGGGTGCCACATCTGGAGCCGAGAGGTATCGCGCGACAGTCCCCATCTCGAACGGAAGGCCGATTTTGGCGTGCCCTTGGAGGAGGAGTCCTTCGCTGTTCTCGGAAACCATATTGCTGAAAATGATGTCGAACTCTCTGGCATTGATCACCGAGACCGTCAAGAGCTCTGGCTTCCAAGTAAGCGGATCTAGCCCAATACCCATGAACCAAACGCGTAGTCGCGAGCGGCTCCGGGCTTTGGTCAACTCGACATACGGTGACGAGCGATCGTAGTCGATCCAGGTTCCCCCCTTTCCTCTCGCCTCTTCTTCATCGAGAAACTCTTCTGCATACTCGCGCATGATGTTGCGCCATAGGGAGAAGTCCGATCGGAGACTGTCTTGCGTCCGGTCCGAGGGCGTGAACTCACCTGCAGGCACCGCCCCGATGAGCTGAGAATCACTGGCAATCAGATTGCTCTCGCGTTGATGGAGAAAGAAGGTCAACTGGCCATTCTTATTCCGGAGGGTGAGTGTGTTTACCCCAAGACTGGCGGTGCGGTTGGAGAAGTCGAATGGGTCCTTCAGCTGTCTGCGGAGTCCTCCGGCGAGCACCCTAGATCTTCCGATGGAAAGACGCTGAGCCGCTTCATATGCGAGAACTTCCGAGGTGTCAAGATAGGCGAAATACCCGTCGACGGAGAACCTGAGATTCAAGTTCTCCATGTCTACGTCTGATAGGGCATAGATTGCCCCATCCCAAATGTTGTTCTTGTCAGCTCGTTCGCGAAGGGCGGCGCTGTAACCGGTTCCCGTCCTGAGGTTGAGTGGCCGAAAGGCTCGTTCTCCTCGTCTTCGAGGATGACTAGTGGTCACTCTCTCCAGTTCTCCCCTCCAGGGGGAGATGGCGATCTCATCGAGATCGATTGGTTTCTCAGGTATCCAACTAGATCTCGTCAGCAAGGGTATATCGTGGCATTTCCACGTGTCAGGGGCTTCGGATAGGGCCCTCGCGTTAAGCACTCCGCGTTGCGTTTGGAGAGTCTTGATGCCCTGAAGGAACTGGCGAGTCCTTCGCTCGGTATGAAAGCCTGGATATGCGAAGAGTACGGCTAGTGTGGCTAGCCCGAGACCGACGATTTCGACAATTTCAGACGTTGACATCTGCGCTACCCCAATCATCGCTTCTATGGCGGACTCTAGCAAATTGGAGAAGCTGATCAAGGACTTTCTCCTAGGCGGGCCTCTCGGGAATGGTGCGTCTGAGGGTGGGGGCCGAGGGCGGGACCATTCATTCGCGCCGCTTGATCTGCTAAGCGCATCCATCGCAGTCAGGTGCCCGCTCCTCGGGGGATCAGGCACCTGACTGCGATGTGACCAGCTGGTCAGGTTGGGGTGTCGGGGGTGGCGCCTCCGGTGATCAGGTCGGCGATAGCGGCGGCCGCGGCGCGGTCGCGGTCGCGGTCGGGGGATCGCTGGACGTAGGTGTGCAGGGTGAAGGCAACGCTGCCGTGTCCGATTCGTTCGCTGAGGATCTTCGGGTTGATGCCGTTGTCGATGCAGACGGTGGCGTAGCTGTGCCGGACCCCGTGAAGGGTGATCTTGGGTAGGCCGGCGCGGTCGACGATCCGGTTGAACCGGCGGGTGATGGTGTCCGGGTGAACCCGGCGGCCGCCCTCGTAGCAGAACAGCTTGCCGTGATCGGGGTAGGACGGTCCCCACGCTTCGCGTTCGACGTCGAGCATCGCGAGGTGTTGCTGGAGGACGGCGATCGTGCCGGGGTCCAGCGCGATGGTCCGCACGCCGCTGGCGGTCTTGCCGTCCTCGTCCACGGGCTTGCCGTCCACGACCACCCGGGTCGGCGCGATGACCAGGGTGGCGTTGGCCAGGTCGAGCAGGTCCCGTTCGGCGCCGGCCAACTCGGATCGGCGCATCCCGGTGGTGGCCACGAGCATCCACATCGCCCGGAAACGGTCACGGTTGGCTTCGGTGAGGAACGCCGCGAGCTCCGGGGCGGTCCACGTCTTCATCTGGCGGCGCTTGACCCGCGGTCGGGTGAGGTGGTCGGTGGGGTTGTGCTCGAGGTAGTGCCACACGACTGCGGCCTCGAAGGCCTCGTGGAGCATGTTGGCGATGTTGCGGACCGTCTTGGGTGCCAGGCCGGGGGAGTGGACGCGAGGGGTCCGGCCGGCCTTGTACCGGCGGATCGCCGAGCGGGCGGCGTGGATGGACGTCGAGCACGCGATCGACAGCTCGCGCGGGGTGAGGTCCGTGCCCTTCTTCTGCATCGTGGACCAGTACTCGAACATCACGGCGTTTGTGTTCGGCTTGCACCGGCCCCGGTCGAGCAGGTGGCGGAGTAACGCGTTCAGGACGGTGACGTTGATGTCTTGGAGCCGGCGGTCCCCGATGCGCGGGAAGACGTAGGCGTCCAGGTAGTCGACGTAGTTGGCGTAGGTCGAGGGCTTGAGGGAGTGCTCGACGGAGGCCAGCCACTCGCCGGCGAACTGTCGCACGGTCCGCCCGGAGGCCTTGACGTAGCGGCCGGCCTCCAGGGCGGCCTTCGCCTTGACGGCCTCGGTCCAGGCTTCTTGTTCCGTGGCGAAGCCGCCCCGGTTCTCGCGCTGCCGTTTGCCGGTCAGGACGTCCGGGTCGACATCGACGCGGTAGGACCAGGTCCGGTTGCGCTGGTAGACGGTGACCCCGGGGACGGGACGGCGTCTGCGGGTGCTCACGCACCCACCTCGTCGATGCCGTCGAGGATCGGGCGGATCCCGGCGGTGATCACGTAGATCCGGCCGCCGAGCCGCTTGGAGGGTAGGTCGCCGTTGGCGGCGTAGCGGTAGGCGGAGGAGCGGCTCAACCCCAGCAGCTCGGCGGCGACCGGGACGGGAAGTAGCGCGGGAAGGTGCGTGTGGCGGGCGCTCATCGGGAGCGTGGTCCTTTCGTGGGACGTCGTGACGTGAGGGTACGGACGTGATCGGTCGTGGTTGCGGTGCGTGGACGCGAACGGGGCGCCGGAGTCCCGTCGTGGGGGTGCTCTCCCCGACCGGGCGTGCGCCAGCGATGGATTGACCCCGCGCGCCCCTTCGCACCCCTCGCGGGACCCGGTGTGAGGTGCGGTGATGGCCTGGTCGTGATCGCTGTGACCCCTCGCCGGCGTGGTGAGGCACTCCTCGCGACTCCTCGCCGCTCGCGAGGGGTGGCGAGGGGTCGGGCGAGGGGTCGGCCGGTTGGTGGTGGGTGGTGTCATGGCTGGTCAGCTCCCGTTCTGCGAGGGGTTGCGCGGGGTGGCGAAGGGTTGAGCAGTGGTCGGGGTGACCTCGACGTGCCACCAGTTGGTGTGGGTGTGCTCGTCCATCTCGCGGCGAAGCACGTAGTGACCGTGGAACCGGTCGGCGTGCCCGCGTAGCCACACCCCGAGCTGCTCGCTGGTGCGGGGTGGGCGTTCCCGGACGGTGATGAATGCGCCGTCCCAGGGGTCGTGAGCCGGGCCGTAGGCGAGGTCCTGGGGTTGGGCGTCGCGGAAGACGTCGATGGTCTTCTTGCGGGTGGTGCCGTACCGGTCGAACCAGGTGGCCAGGAACGCGGTCCAGCGCTGGTCGTCGGTGTCCTCGGCGCGGGTGGCCGCGAGGTTGGTCAGGAACCCGTCGATGTGGTGGTGGGCCAGTAGGCCGCCGAGGCCGTGGGTCCAGGGGGCGTAGCCGCCCAGGGTGGGCACGCTCTCGTCGCGAGGCGCGCCGGTGTTGGTCCAGTCGATGACCAGGACCAGCAGGTGGAACAGGATTTCGGCGCGGAACCCGGGTTCCAGGATCCGTTTGGGTAGGTCGGGGATCGCGAACCCGGTGCGTTCCTCGGGATGCGGAGCGGCGGGCATCAGCCGGATGAACACGGATCGGCGTGCGATGTCCCCGCCCACGGTGATGTTGTTGCCGGTGGCCAGCCAGAGCCGGTCGTTGGGCCAGGACCCGGTGCGGGTGGCGCCCAGGATCCGCCCGGACCAGGTCGGGTTGGTCAACAGGTTCGCCAGTACGGGGGAGGCGATGGCGGTGCCCTCGGGGAGGTTGTCGAAGATGACCACGCCGGCTTCGGCGGTGAAGACCGCGGAGATCCGCTTCTCCAGGTCGGGGTCGTCGTCCGAGTACACGATCTGGCGCTGTCCGGCGAGCAGGCCGATCATCGAGGTGAGCATGGTCTTGCCGGATCCGGGCATGGTCGCGGTGACCACGCCCAGGGGGCTGGTCGGGCAGCGCAGGAACCGGCGCACGACCTGGGTGAGCAGCAACGCGAGGTAGTTCGCGCGGTCCCCGGGTTGGGCCCACTCGAAATCCCCGAGCAGGACCGACAGGACCCACCGGCGCGACTCGGCGACCTGCTGGCGGGTCGGCCGCGCGGGGATCCGGCGCACATGCACGGTCGGCGCCAGGTACAGGCCGGTGGCTGCGTCGTAGCCGGGCTCCTGCAACAGCGTCCCGTCCGAGCGGAGCACAGGGATTCCCACGAACCCGGTGAACGCCGACAGGCCCGGCCACTCGGCCCCGGCCAGCACCGCGGACAGGACCTGCTGAGGTGGGGTCCACTCCGGCCAGGTGTCGTTGGGTCCCTGCCGCTGGACGGTGGCGTGGTGGGCCAACAGCCCGGCCAGATGGGGCGGGGTCAGGGGCGTGGCGCGCACGGGCAGCGGTGCGTCGTCCCCGAGGTTCAACAGGGGTGGCCCCGAGACGGTCTCGATGACGACCAAGCGCCCGTCGGTGACGTACACCTTGGGGATGAGGCCGGCGCACAGCCGGGCCTTCAGGGTGCGGATCGCGTCGGGGTTCCCGGTGACCTGGATGAGCGGCTGGCCGTCGTCGGCCGGCGCCATGGCGCTCACGTTCAGGTCACGGGTTGGCGTCCCCGGGGCCAGGTGGATGGTCAACCGATGGCTCCTGTGGTGCGGATCTGGCGGGTCGCCTGCCGGGCGTCCCCCTGATGGTGAAGCAGGGTGTGGGCGTCGAACCGCGAGTAGCCGTGGGGGTGGCCGGGCTCGGTGGGCGTGAACACCGTGTTGGTCGAGTACACGTACAGGCGGCCGCCGGTGACCGTGGCTGAGCACGAGGACGTCGCGGTGGGGTGCACCCAGCTGGATCCGTCCTGGTCGCCGTCGCCGCGCAGGCACCGCCACTCATGGGGGCCGAGCACGTCCTGCCAGGTGGTGGACTCGTTGAACGCCTCGATCACCGAACCGCCCGTGGCCGGGGTCCGACTCGACGCTGGGCGTGCCGGGACTGCGGCGGGGGTGCGGTTCTGCTCGGTGAGCAGGGAGGCGAGCCAGGCCGGCGGGGCGAGGACGGGCTGGGTGTGCCAGGGCTGGGCACTCCACCGGTAGGGCTGACGTCGCCCGGCGGGGTGGATCGACGGGGGCATCACGCAGTACCCCGCGGAGGTCTTCAGGTCGATCCCGTCCGGCAGCGCCCGGCTGCTCAGGGGTCCGGGCGGACGCCGCCAGTACAGGTGTCTTCCCCCGTCTCCACGCCCGGACCACACGCTCAAGGTCACCGGCAGTTGCCCGTGCTTGGCCTCCCAGGCCGTCAGAGAGCTGGTGCCGCCGTTCCTGGGGTCGACGTCGATGACGATCAAGTGGGCGGGGACCCGTGCCCCGATGTTGGCCCCGCGATAGGGGCCGGCCCACCAGGTGTGGATCGTGTCCGGGTCCGTGGTGGCGTCCAGCACTCCGTGTCCGGGCTGCCCACACGTCCCGCGGCAGTTGCGTGCCGGCTGGTCTCGGTGCGGGTTGGGGATGGCCGGGACCTTCCCTGCCAGGGGCAGGATCGCCCAACCGTGGGCGGCGAGGTCCAGAGCGGCGGTGAGCATCAGGTCGGTGCGGGCCCGGGTGGTCACGGCGGTGGATTCCCTTCGTGGTCGGGGGTTTGGGCGGGGCGGGCGCCCCCGGCGGAGCGGGGGCTGCACGACCTGGCGCCCGGTGCTCCACTGCAGGGGCCCTGGAGGACGGGCCGGAGTGGGTCGATCGTTCGGGCAGCGCAGCGGGTCTTGCCGAAGGCAAGATCGCCGGAACGGTTGTGCCCCGGAGCGCCCTTCCGCCGGGGTGGCGGTGGTGCTACCCGCCCCCCGACAGGTGAGTGGGCGCTGTCGCTGTGCCGACCGGTGGGCGGCAACCGGCCGCAGGCCGCCGCCCGGGATGCGCCTCGTCGTCACGGCTGCTCCCCGTGGTTCGTGGGGGTGATGTGGGCGGCGAGCCAGTACGCGCGGGTCGTCGGGCAGGGCCACCGTTCGGCGTGGGCGCACAGGTCCCACCCGGCCGCCGTGTCCGGCGGGACGCACGGGGTCAGGAGTTCGGCGATCGCGTGGAGCACCATCACGGGGTCCTGGGTGACGCGGGCGGTGGCCTGGCTCGATGCCTGGGGCGGGGTGGTCATGGGGATCTCCATGGGGGTGCGGGGCCGGGGGTTGTCAGCGGGCATCGGGGGTTGTCAGTGGTGGCTCGTACGTTGGAAATGGCCGAGGTGTGCGCGGCGCGGTGAGGGAGTGGGCTGATGCCGGTCGAGATGACGCCCTTCCACGGAGGCGATTCGCGTCCTGGCGGTCGGGCCGGTGAGCTGTCCGACGCCGAGGTGGCCGAGCTCGCGGCCGCTGTGCTGTGCCGGCGGTCCCCGGAGGAGATCGCGGCTCAGGACCACCAGATCGCGGCCCGGTTGAGGTCCATGGGCCGGCGGGACGTCCCTGCGAGCGACGGCGAGTTGTTCGCGGGGG
>CAZOWW010000007.1:0-85394 GCA_964583765.1 uncultured Kineosporiaceae bacterium | reverse complement strand
GACCTCGCCCTGCTGGTGCAGCGCCTGGGTGTGCTGGGTGAGGACCTCGCCCTGCTGGTGCAGCGCCTGGGTGTGCTGGGTGAGGACCTCGCCCTGCCGCTGCTGCTCCACGACCAGGATGCCGACCGCATCCGAGAGCTGCCTCAGCGTCTGCCCCTGCTCCATCTGCGTCTCCCGCAGCGCGGACTGCGCCCGGGTGATCCCGGTAAGTGCGGACCGCACGTCAGAGGCATCGCGGTCCGCCAGAGAGGCGAGCACACGGACGTCCACCAGCTCGGCGCGGAGCTGGTCGACATCAGCGCGGATCTGGGCCATCTCGGCTCGCAGGTCCTCGGGCTCGCTCACGGCTCCAGAGTGGCACGCTCGTGGCGTCCCCGCTGCGGTCATCCACAGCCGGCCGAACGCCGGAGCGCGTGGGCTGTCTCGTGGGGACGGGACCGCCTGGACTCGGGCCGCGTGGCACTGCACGAGGTCAGCGCAGCAGGTCGAGGTACTGCGGCCGCGCCTTCATCGCGTGGACCAGCATCTCCTCGCCGGAGTCGAAGGTCAGGAGGATCAGTTCCAGCGGGCGGCCCCTGTCGTCGAACCCGAGCAGGAGCCATCGCGCGGGTCCCGTACTTCGGCGCTTCGGCCGGGGCGCCTCAGAGATGTAGATTGAATCTACCTAGATTCCATCTACATAAAGGCGGCACCGGGTGATCACGTTCATCGGGCGGCAGCGAGAACTGATGCTGCTGGACAAGCGTCTGGCGCTGGTGGCCAGGGACGCCGGTGCCGCAGTCGCGGTGAGGGGCCGGCGGCAGGTGGGTAAGTCCCGCCTCGTCCAGGAGTTCTGCGACCGGGCCGGTGTCCCGTATGTGTACTTCACCGCGGTCAAGGGCGCGTCTCCCGTTGACTCGATGCAGGACCTGCTGGCGGAGCTGCGCACCTCTTGCCTGGGGGCGGACCTGACGCTGCTGCCGGAGGTGGCGCCCCATCACTGGCCGGACATGTTCCGGGTGCTCGCCGGCGCGCTGCCGGAGGGGCCCAGCATCGTCGTCCTCGACGAGGTGCCGTGGCTCGCGGAGCAGGACCCCGCGTTCGACGGCGCGCTGCAGGCGGCCTGGGACCGGCTCCTGTCCCGCAGACCGGTCCTCCTGCTGCTGCTCGGCAGCGATCTGCACATGATGGAGCGGCTCACGGCCTACGACCGGCCCTTCTACGGCCGGGCCGACAACCTCGTCCTCGGACCGCTGAGCCCCGCCGACGTCGCGTCCGCGCTCGATCTGCCCGCCGGGCAGGCCATCGACGCACACCTCATCACCGGCGGCCTGCCGGGGGTGCTGCGGACCTGGCCAGCCGGATGCGACCCGCTCACCTTCTTGAAGCAGGAGTGCGCTGACCCTGCCGCGCCTTTGTTCGGTGTGCCCGAGGCATCTCTGCTCGCCGAGTTCCCCGCGCCCGACCAGGCTCGCCGGGTCATCGAGAGCGTCGGCAGCGGGGACCGGACCCAGGCGGTCATCGCCGCCCGCGCCGCGGTGAGTGGCACCGTGCCGTCGGGAACCCTGTCACCGATCCTGCAGCGCCTGACCCTCGAGAAGCGGGTGCTGGCCGCGGACCCGCCGATCTCCACCAGGCCTGGCAAACCCGTGTTGTACCGGATCGCCGATTCGAGCCTGCGGCTCTACCTCGGCGTGCTGCGGTCGGCCCACGACCTCAGCCGCCGGGGGCGTCCGGACGCCGCGTTCGCGCTGGTCGAACGCCGGTGGGCCAGTTGGCGTGGGCGTGCCGTCGAACCCCTCGTCCGGGAGGCCCTGGAACTGGCCGCCGCGTCCGGTCACCTGCCCTGGGCCGAGGTGGATGCGGTGGGCGGCTGGTGGAACCGGCGCTTCGACCCGGAACTCGACCTCGTAGGGGCCGACCGGGTACCCGTGGCCCGATGCATCGACTTCGTCGGGTCGATCAAGTGGCTGAGCTCTCCGGTGGACCGGCACGACGTGGCGGCGCTGCACGTGGCTGCCCCGGCCGTTCCCGGGTTCGAGGAGGGAAGGACGGGGACCGTCCTCGTCAGTCTGAGGGGACGGCCCTCGGACCTGGACGCGGACGTGGTCACCCTGTGGTGGACACCGCAGGATGTCGTGGACGCCTTCCGCCAGTAGGGAAGCAGTCCCCCGTGCCCAGCGGACGGCGTGGTGTCGTCCCCAGGCCTGTCGGACCAGAGGCACCCCTGTTGTCCAGGGCTCATGGTGTCGAGGTGCTGTGGAGATCGGACGCCGGCTGCCCGGGCACTTGCCCTCGTGACGCAGGGAGGCGTCAGCCGGCGATCCCGGCCTGCTTGCCGAGAGACGCAGGCGGTTTTCCGCCCGGCTCGGGGTGGCGATCGGCGTCCGGACGGGGGATCCAGCGCGGAGAACTTCAGCTCTTGTCCGGGCCGGTCGACCTTGACGACAGGGGCCCGTAGCGGTGCCGTTCCGGGCTCGCACGCGACCGCCGTGGGGTGGCTCGCACAGCACTGGGAGCAGCGGATGAAGCTATCGGGAAAATCCCGAGCGACACCCAGCTCCTCGGCCCGCCTGATGCTGAATTTCCCTGAGCGGTTGACCGTGGTCCGGGTCCGGATCGTGTTCCCGGCCGATCCCACCGGTTCGGGTGGAGCTCTTGGCGGCGGCGTCGGTGGCCTTGTGGAACTGCCCTCCCGGGTGGAGGAGATCGAGGAGCCGCTCACGCCTCAAGGGCGGCCTCGCCTGCTCATCGCCCCGCCGGACGTGAGCTTCCTGCCGATGCCGGTGGATCTGTCCACTGAGCACATCTTGCTGTGGATCAGCACGAACTCCCAGATGGAACTGCCGGTCCGGGTGCAGAGCACGGACCTGGGGCTGTGGCCCCTGCTCGTCCAGGGTCCTGCACGGAGGATCCAACGGCGCCAGTTCGTCCGGGTGCCCGTGCGCCTGCCGGGGCAGCTCACCCGGACCGATCTCGAACCGACGGACGACGCCGACGCCGACGCCAAGGTCGAGGTCGAACCTCGCCAATGGCCCGTGACCATCCTGGACATCAGCGAAGGCGGGGTGTGCTGCCTGCTCGCCGAGCCTGCTTCTCCGCCGGTCGGCAGTGCCGTCGAGATCTCGTTCCCCAGCGCTGACGGCGAACTGATCCTCGTGTCGGGGGTCGTCATCCGGTACCTGCAGCCGTCCGGGAGACAGGCCACCGCTGCGGTCTCCCTGGCGATCCGGTTCGATGACCCGAACCAGCACGGCGATGCCGTACGCCGTCTGGTGTTCGCTGAGCAGCTGCGACAACGCCAGGTCCGCCTGGTCACCTGACCGGCGCTTTCGCCTCCAGGGCTCAGCGGGTCCCTGTTCCGGCGAACAAGTCACTGCCCCGCCGGCCCGGTCGCCGTCTCGGGGGCATTGATCTGAGGTCACGAGTTCGTCGGTGTCGTGGTGCTCGTCGTGGGGGTGTCCACCGGTGCCCTGGCGTCGTTGATCCGCAGGTAGCTGTACACGGTCTCCCGGCTGATACCGAACTCTCTGGCCAGGGTGGCCTTGGGCTCGCCTGCGCCGGCCCGGTCGCGGAGCTGCTGGGCGCGTTCGGGGGTGAGGGCGGGTCTGCGGCCGGTGTAGGCGCCGCGTCGCTTGGCGGCGGCGATGCCCTCGCGTTGGCGTTCGAGGATCAGGGCGCGTTCGAACTCGGCGAAGGCTCCCATGACCGAGAGCATCAGGGTGGCCATCGGGGAGTCCTCGCCGGTGAAGGTGAGGTGTTCCTTGTCGAACTCCACTCGCACGCCCTTGCGGGTCAGGGTTCGCACGAGGCGGCGCAGGTCGTCCAGGTTGCGGGCCAGGCGGTCCATGGAGTGCACGATCACGGTGTCGCCGTCACGGACGAACGCCAGTAACGCCTCCAGTTGGGGGCGGGTGGTGTCCTTGCCCGAGGCGGTGTCGGTGAAGGTCCGTTCGACCTCGATCCCGTCGAGCTGTCGAACGGTGTTCTGGTCCAGGCTGCTGACCCTGACGTAGCCGACCCGCATCGCCCGATCCCCTCCACGAGCTCGAGAATGTCGGTCTGGACTCTAAGAACTCACTGGACACATGTCAAGAAACGACGTTTCGGACTCTATCCTGACAGTGATCCGGGATGGTGGTGGGTGTTGTTGTCGATGTCCGAGTTCGCGTGCACGGATGTCCGGACTCGGCTGCACTACTCGGTGGTCAAGGCGCGGTAGACGGAGGCGAGTGAGGGGTGTTGGCCGGTGTTTTTGCCGGTCTTGATGGTGAGCTTCTTGACGATCTCGGGGACGGGGGTGCCGGCGTCGCGTAGGGCGCGGGCGTAGATGGCGGAGTCGGGGTCGATGACGGGTGGGCGGCCGCCGTGGTTGCCGCGGGCGGCTGCGGCGGCCTGGCCTTCGAGGGTCTTCTCCCGGATGTAGTCGCGGTCCAGCTGGGCGGCCACGGCCAGGATCGCGAACAGCATCGAGCCCATCCCGGTGGGGTCGTAGATGCCGGTCAGGGGGCCGGTGAGCAGTTCGAGCTGGATTCCCGCGGCCTGGAGGGTCGAGGCGAGGGTCATCAGTTCGGCGGCGTTGCGGGCCAGGCGCTTCATCTCGACGACGGTGAGGATGACGGCCTGGTCGGGGGCGGCGTGCTTGATCTCGCGGGCGAGGGTGAGGGCGTTGTCCAGTTCGGGTCGGACCCGGACCCGGGTGGAGATCTTCTCGGAGAAGACGCGTCGGCACCCGGCGCGCTCGAGCAGGTCGAGCTGGCCGGCCAGTTCCTGGGTGTGCATGGAGCAGCGGGCGTAGCCGATCCGGATCGGCCCGCCGTTCTCGCGGGTCGCGGCGGCGGCTTCCTCGGCCAGGGCGGGGCCGGCCTGCCAGGTCCGGCCGGGGCTGCGGTCGGCCGGGACCGGCACGGCCAGTTCGTCACGCAGCGACGGCACGAGCATGAACCGGGCGGTGTGGTACTTCGCCGCGGTGGTGCCCGACCGGGTCCGGCACGGGCTGCCGGCCGGGGCCTGGCACTGCGGGCAGTCGTACCGCTCCACCGACGCGGCTGCAGCTGCCGTCGAGGGTGTGGTCGAGGGGTTGGATGGGTGGCTCACACTGGCGATCTTCTCACAACTGTCTTGCACAAGATTGAGGTTGTGAGATGGATTCTGCGAATGATGACCTGCGGGAACAGCAGGCGTCCGGGGCGTGGGTGGGGTCTGTCACAACTGGCCATTTGTGAGAGGGCCAGAGGGCTGACGCCGACGAAGCCCCTCATAAGACTGGCAACTAAGACTTCATCTAAGGTGCCATCTTGAGACTCAAGATGATAGCTATCTAAGGTGGAGTGATGGCGAACGAGGACTGGGAGGCGACCCGGCGTGACGAGATGCGCAAGCTCGTCGCCGAGATCGAGGACGAGGGCGGACTCAAGACAGTGACGATGGCGCGGCTGCGTGACACGGCAGGTTGGGACAGGCTGGGTCCACGGACGTTGATCGACATCGCGAACCTGTTGGAGGAGCACAACGTAGGTTTCCTGCCCGCGAACGAGACCCTGCCCCTATCTCGCGAGGCGAGTGTCCGCCTGTACAACCGGCGGCACCCCATCGGGGACCTGATCCAGGCGGTGTTGTCTCCCTCGGCACGTGGAGATGATCTTCTGAGGGAGGCGGCGAGCAACGATGCGGCCGCGGTCCTCGAACGAGTCCGCCGCCTCGTCTGCGCGACGCCTTGACCCCAGGCCTGGTCGCGACGAGCCCACGATGCCGACATGCCACCCCGCTGAAGATCACAGCGTTGCGGATGCCGGCCGGGCCTGCTGGACCTGGTCGAAGGTGGGCCTCGGGGCCGCGGCGCAGACACCAGCCCCCTCCCACAGTTTTCCCCGGTCTCCTGTGGCCCTGATCCGCGAGATCCGCGCATCCGGTGTCGCGGTCACCCTCGTGGTCCACGGGCACAAGCGCCTCGGCCGGGGCATCGAGCCGGCAGTGCTGGCCGAGGAGGTCCGGGCCGCCGACATCGTCCTGGAGTTCCTCACCGGGGAACTGCAGGGCTCCCACGACCCCTCCGGGGTCGTGTTCACCGTGCTCGCCGCCTTGTCAGGGGTGGAACGTGAGTACATCCGCGGCCGCACCCTGGAAGGCCACGAAGCCGCCCGTGCCCGGGGCAAGATCATCGGTGGGGCCACCGTCACCGACGAGGCGATGCTCGTCGTGGCCCTGCACCTGCGTGAGCAGCACCTGAGTCTGTGCGACATCGCCGCCGGGCTGGTCATCAGCCGGGGCACGAAGAAGGGCCAGCACCCCTCACCCGCCACCGTGCTGCGGATGCTGCGCGATCACGACGCCCGGGCCGGCGCGGCGCCGATGTCCTGACGGACCACCACGGGCGAGGGCGCGTCACTCCCGCACGGGTGGCTGGGGGGCCTGTGCGTGTGTCCGGGCGTTGAGGTCCAGGGCCTCCTGGAGCTGATCCTCCAGGATGATGATGCGGCAGGCGGCGTCCAGGGCGGTGCCGGCGTCGACCAGTTCCCGGGCCCGGGCGGCCAGGCGGAGCTGGTAGCGGGAGTAGCGGCGGTGGCCTCCGGGCGAGCGTTGCGGGACGAAGAGCTTCGCCTCGTCCAGGCTGCGCAGGAAGCCGGGGGTGGCGCCGATCAGTTCGGCGGCCCGGCCCATCGTGTAGGCCGGATATTGATCGTCGTCGAGCCTGTCCTGACCGGTCGTGCAGGCCCCCTCGTCGGTGGGGCCGGACAGCTGTTGTGGGTTCATCTGCACCTTCACATCGGCAGGGCCCCGGTGCCGTAGCACCGGGGCCCTGCAGGTCGAAGGGGTTGAACGCCGTTGACCGACGCTCACGTCGGTGTCATGTCCGCAGCGACCGCCCGGATGGGCAGCGGTGCGGGGATCGCGTATGCGTGACCGGAGACCACCTTCTTTCCCGATGGAACTGCGGTAACCGCCTCGGCGAGAGATCAGCCAGAAGCGGGCGATCCGACAGGCGTACCCCTTTCTCTTCTCCGATACCAACAGGTGGTGCATGGTGCTGGTGGTGCGTACTGCGTGGTGCCGGTGGGGTGGCCGTGGTGCTGTTGATCGGGCCGACTCGCCACGTCCTGCTGTCGTGCTCTCACGTCTACGCGCAGTTCGTCATCTGCCGCGTCTACCTGACCTTCTCGTTCCTGATGCAGGAACACTAGCCGTCTCAGCATCGGATGTCTAACCCTGTGACTGGAGATTTTCTCACCCGTACGGCGGAACGTGCGCGCTGCAGGTGCGGCCGGGGCGCGGACGACGCGCAGGCAGGCCAGGCCCGGATGGTGGTGTGCGGGAACGATCGTTCGTGACGTGCCGGGGTCAAGTCCTGGGGTGATCCTGCCTGGCTCCAGGTCCGTCCCGAGCCCGTGTCCGGTCCCGCGCCACCCCCGGTGTGCCTGGTGACCGGGTCGCCGGAGCCTTGTTCTGCTGATCCATTCTGTGCTAAATAGGGATCGACAGGGCATCGTGGACCTGGTTCCCTGATCGATTACGCGCGATATCTCACGTCGAGGCCGGTGGCACACCCGAATGAGGGTGGGTGCTTTCTTCGGCGCGATGCCGGCCGATCGAGCTGCAGTGCCTCTTGAGTTCGGCCGGTACCGAGGTGAGAGCCGAGTTCCCTCATGGACGCCGATACCCGTACCCCACCGGTTTCTCTTCGGATCACGCACCAGCTGTCAGCCGTGCCCGAGCTGCACGTCGCGGTGCTGGGTGAAGTGGATCTGTCCAACGCCCACGTCCTGGCCCGACGTCTGCGCGAGCTGCTGCGTTCCCATCCCGATCTCCCGGTCGTTCTCGACCTGTCCGAGCTGGGGTTCTGCGACTGCGGGGGCCTGTCGGTCCTGCTGGAGGCACGTTCCAGCGCGATGGCCCGGCACCAGTCCCTGCGGGTCGCAGCCGTCTCCCAGCTGGTCATCCGCCTGCTGGAGGTCACGGGTACCGCGAAGTTGCTCGGTGCCCCGGCGGCACGGCGGGCGGAACCCGGGCCGGGTGAGAGGCCCGGAGTTGTTGATCTCGGGTGCGGTGGTGTCGATGGTCTGTGAAGACACGGGGGAGGGGGACGCCGATGGTCGGGGTGTGGGGCGCCGGCGTGCGGGCGGGCATGTCGTTCATGGACGCCGAGCACGGTCAGCTGATCGGGGTGCTGATTGCGTTGGAGGAACGTGCGGTGCTCGGGGACCTGGTCGCCTGCGCGGGGCTGCTGGGCGAGGTACGCCGGACGCTGGATGCGCATGTCGCTCATGAGAACGACCTCATGAGCGAGCACGACTACCCCGGGGCTCGAGCGCATGTGGCCCAGCACGCGTTGTTCTCACACCGGTTGGGCGTGCTGTACGAGGACCCTGCCCTGGTGTGGGATCCGTACCGGGTCGTGGAGTTCTTCCAGGGCTGGTGGGCGCTGCACGTGCTCGACCACGACCGGCCTCTGGCGCGCTGGCTGGCGAACAAGGGGCTGGTTCCCGCATAGGTGTCGCAGGAGATTGCTCAGGAACTGGGCGTGCTGCCCCAGGATGTGCACCGCTGGATCACCTGTGAGGTCCCGCCGTCGAGGTAGCGGCGGCCGTGCCGCCGGGCGGTGAGGGTGGGGCAGGTCGAGGACGGGAACGCTGGGGTACGGGCTGGGGACGTGGTGGCGATCGGCGTCCGGCTTGATTCCCCGTGGCGTGAGCGTCGACGGGATGGCGGCTCGGCCCCAGCCCCAGGTGTTCGCCGGCGCAGGAGCCGGGCGGGTGTGATGGTCGCGTGGTGTGGATGTTGACCTGGGGCGGGGGGATGTCGATGCGCTCAGGGAGGCTGGATCCGGGGAAGGGGCGCGAGCGATGGCGGGGCTGTGGGGCAGGGACTTGCGGGTGGGGACGGCGTTCATGGACGGCGAGCACGACGAGCTGATCGGGGTGCTGGTCGCCCTGGAGGAACGCGCGGTGGCCGGGGACCCGGTCGCCTGCCGGAAGCTGCTGGATGACTTCCGGGCGCAGGTCGAGGCGCACTTCGTTCATGAGGAAGCTCTGATGAGCGAGCACGCCTTCTACGGGACTCGGGCGCATGCCGCGCAGCACGCGTTGTTCCTGCACCGGTTGGACCAGTTGTACGAGGACCCGGCGCTGGTGCGGGATCCTCGGAAGGTCATCGAGTTCTTCCAGACCTGGTTCGCCCTGCACACGGTCGACAGCGACCAGCCCCTGGCCCAGTGGCTCCACGGCAAGGGCTTGACCGCCGGGTCCGTGCCCTGACCAGGCCACCCCTCGCGCACGGTGCGTGTCAGTCGATGGCCAGGTGGGCGTTGACCGCTCGGGCGGTCTCGGCCAGGTCGCTCAGCTCGAGGACCTCGACGCCGGCGGCGCGCAGCAGTTCGACACCCTGGCAGTCGGCCACGAACAGGGAGGGTTCGCGCCAGGCCAGCACCACGCGGGGGATGCCGGCGCCGAGCACGAGCTGGGTGCACGGCCTCGGGCGTGACGCGCGCCGGGAGCACGGCTCCAGGGTCGTGTAGAGGGTGGCGCCAGTGAGCCGCGGCCGGTCGGGGGCGGTGACCTTGGCCAGCGCGGCTTCCTCGGCGTGAACGTGCGGGCCCGTCTCGCGGGAGTGGCCGGTACTGATCGGATTCCCGTGGGCGTCGACGATGACGGCGCCGACCGAGTACGCCGTGGCGCTGGGCGGGCACAGGCGCGCGAGCTCGATCGCGGTGCGCATCCAGTCCCGATCCGTGGACGCAACGTCTCTGCCGGCCATCAGGAGCGTTCCTTGGGGGCGTAGCGCAGCAGCACGACGTCGCCGATCGTGCGGGCCTCCAGCAGCCGCATCCGGGCGGTGGGCCCTCCGGGATAGGCGGCCGGACCCAGGAACTTCGGGGCGTCCGCCTGGCCGACCAGCAGGGGCGCGATGGCCAGGTGCAGTTCGTCGGCCAGATCGGCGCCCATGAGCTGGGTGTGGACGGTCGCGCCGCCCTCCACCATCAGCCGGCGCACGCCCCGTCGCCCGAGTTCGTCGAGGGCGGTGCCCCAGTCGAAGACCGGACCGGTACTGACGACCTCGGCCAGGGGACCCAGCCGCGCCTGCAGCTTGTCCGTCGCGGCGTCCACCGTGAGCACCAGCTTGTCGCCGCCGTGGTGCCAGAACCTCAGAGCCGGGTCCAGGTCGCCGCTGCGGGTGACGGCGACCTTCCGGGGGTGCTCGGGAAGGCCACGGGCGATGCGGGCGGCCCGTCGGTCCTCGGAGCTGACCAGCAGCCGGGGGTTGTCCCGCCGCAGCGTCGTGGCGCCGATCAGGATGGCGTCCACCCCGGCCCGCACCTCGTCGACCCGGTCGAGGTCCTCGGCGTCGGACAGCAGCAGTCGCTCCGGGCTCGTGTCGTCCAGGTAGCCGTCCACGCTGACCGCGGCGGACAGCAGGACGTACGGGCGGGCACTCATCAGGTGAAGCTCTCCGATCGCTCGTGAAGGACCATGCTGCCGAGCTCGACCAGCCCTTGCATGATGCGCCCGCAAGTGGTGTCCCCGGCGGTAGCCAGGGCTGCGTCCCGGCGGCCTGTCCGGGCGCCCGCACGCCGTGGCATGCGGCTCTTGCTCCGGCGGGACGACCGAGTTTTCGGGCGTGTCGGCAGCCGGGTCCGGGCCAGGTCGCGGTCACCGATGTGCTCAGTGACGCTCGACAACCGGCGTGCAGGCGCCCTCCGGGGGGTTCTCGTGTTACGGTCGCCGTGGTTGCAGCATGGCTTCCGTGCGGTTGATGGTCGCCGGCGAGTAGTTTTTCGATCTCGTCGTTGATGTACTCGAATGTCTGTTCGCCAGCTCTGTGCTGGGGACGCGGGATGGCGGGTCTGCCCGGCGTGACAGCAGCAGCCCGAAGGCAGTCGTCCGACGACCTTCGAAGATCCCCATGGAGAACACGACATGACACAGGGCACCGTGAAGTGGTTCAACGGCGAAAAGGGCTTCGGCTTCATCACCCCGGACGGTGGGACGGCTGACGTCTTCGTCCACTTCTCCTCCATCCAGACCGACGGTTACCGGTCGCTCGAGGAGAACCAGCGCGTTGAGTTCGAGGTGACGGCGGGCCAGAAGGGCCCCCAGGCTGCGAACGTTCGGCCTGTCTGACATCCGGACGGCTTGAGACACGACGTCGACGGGTGCCCGCTGCTGGCGGGCACCCGTCGACGTCTTCGTGCTCACGGGTGCCTGTGGTCACCCGGCACCGGTCCTGCCGATGCCGGGGGTGCGGTAGGAGATCAGGGCAGCAGGTCCACGTACTGCGGCCGGGCCTTCATCGCGTGGATCAGCAGCTCCTCGCCCGAGTCGAAGATCAGGACGACCAGCTCAAGCGGACGACCCGCGTCGTGCAGCTTCACGCCACGTGCGTCCAGGCGCGGACTGCGGCCCGAATCGCCTCAGTGCGATTGGGCAGTCCTTCGGCTTCTGCGCGCTTGGTGAGTGCGGCGAGGGTCGGCGCGTCGAGGCGCACCGTCACGACGGCGCCCGGGCCGTCACCCGCGGCCGGGCGCCCACGCCGCCGCAGCGCTGCCACGTCGTACCCGGCCTCGGCCTCATCCGCCCAGGCCTGGATCTGCGCGTCGTCGACAGGCGCGCCGTGCACCTCCCTCTGCTCACTCATGCCGATTTTCGTATACGAAACTCCGGGTGGGGTCGAGAGGCTCAGGACCCACCCGACGCGCGGTGGCCTCGGCGCTGCCTCAGGGTCGCTACCTCGATGTGGCTGATCTGTTCACTCCACGCCGGCAATCAGTTCGCGCAGGGCCGCCACATGCGACCTGAGGGCGGCGCGCCCGGCCAGGGTCAGTGAGATCCAGGTGGTCCGGCGTCCGGCGTGCATGCCTTTTCGGCTGCGTACGTACTCAACGGCCACCAAGGCGCTCACGTGCTTGGACAGCACGGAGTCGCTCACCGCGAGGTTCTCGCGCAGGGTGGCGAACTCGGCCTCGGACACGGCAGTGAGCATCGTCATCAGTTTGAGCCGGGCCGGGGCCTGCAGGATCGGGTCGAGGTCCGGCGTCATCGCAGGGCCAGAAGAGCGACCAGGAACGCCAGAGCAAGGACGCCGACGGCGACCAGGACGATTACCTGCTCACCGCGGCTGTGTTCGGCCGGCGCACCCTGGTAGCTGCGCCACCAACCTCGCCCGGCCCAGGCGTAGACGGCGCCACCGGCCACCGCGGCGATCGGCGTGAGCCACCCTGCGCCCGCGAAGGCCGCCCAGGTCGCCAGCCCGAAGGCCGCGACGTACATGACGGACGCCAGGCCCGCCGTCCCGAGGAGCACCTGACTGGCCAGGCCACCGAGCCACGCGCCGTTGAGCCGGCGGAATCGCGCCAGTTGGACGACCGCGACCAGGACGAAGACCAGGACACCGCCGGCCAGCACCACCATCCCCCAGGTCTCCTGGTCGGCGATACCTGTTGCGCCGGTGCCGATCTGGACGGCGATGGCCGCGCCGATCGAACTGTGGAAGTAGGACGGCAGCCGCAGGCTGCTCGCCAGCCGGGTGCGGGCGGCCTCGGCCTCCGCAAGTGCAGCCTGGGCCTCGGACGGGGCGATCGGGCGCTCTGAACTTTCCATGTTGGAAAGCATGCGGCGTACTTTCCAACACGGCAAGTCAGAGTCGCGATCACGTGGAGCCGTGGCCCGGCGTCAGGGTCGGGCCGGCAGCAGCTGTTCGCCTGCCGGGTGACGGTCGACGGACCCGGGACCGCCGCGATCACCGTCGTGTTGTCGCTACCGATGCTGGTCTCGATCAGCATGGCCTGCTTCAGGTTCCGACGGTTCCTGGACCTCCGGGTCGCGGTAGCGCAGGCCGCGAGACCAACGGATATGGAACCAGCCTGGCCCGGTCGGATCGATCGCCCGGTGGCGGGCGCCCCTCGACGTTTTCGCGCTCATGGGGCGTCTGTGCTGGGCCGTGGCGGTCTCCTGCCGGGCCGGATGCGGGCGCCCCTGGCTCTTCGAACGGAGACGGCTCCAGGCGATTCCTTGATCTTCTCGGTTGCCCGATTGAGGGGGTGATCCTGGATGCCGAGGTACTCACCTGTGGCGGCGTGCTGTTGCGCGCAGACGGGTGCCCCGGGGGTCGGGGTCGGTGACGGGCCGGCGTCCGGAGCCCCGACGGCCTTCGTCCGGCGTCGTCCACGCCTGTCGTGCACCGACGACCACCGGAGGGTTCAGCCGTGCTCCTGAGAACGAAGGCAGTCGTGGCTGGGTCGTTGCTGGCCGCGGTGATCGGGGGGATGACCGGTGGGGTGCTGGTGAGCACCCGGAACGCGCAGACATCGACCAGTGATCTCGTCGACCGGGCGGCACGGTTGCAGCACGCCGTCTCCTCGGCGGTGGCGGACTTCTACGCCTACGACGACCAGAACAACATGTACGTCCTGGTCGCGGTGAACACCCCGCGGAACACCGATCTGTGGACCACCACCCACCAGCAGGCCGTCGATGCCCGCAAGGCCCTGGAAGGCGACATCGCCACCGCGAGGAGTCTGCTGCCCAGCACCGGCCCGGCCACGGACCTGCTCACGCGGATCGCCCAGGACGTCACCGCGTACGGGAGCACGTTCGAGGCCGGGTGGACGGCGGTCCAGGCCGGCCGCCATGACGAGGCCGCCTACCAGGTGACCGTCGCGAACCTCACCCCGTCCAACAATCTGATGGCGGGGTTGACCGCGCTCGGCAAGATCGCCAACGATCAGGTGGCGGCTGCGGCCGCGGTGGTACGCACCAACCAGAGTCGTGTCACTGTCCTGGTGAGCGTGCTCGCCGCGCTCCTGGCCGCCGCGCTGGTGGCTGGTGGGTTGGTGCTGTGGCGGTCCCTGCTGCGACCGGTCCAGACCATCGCGGCCCGGGTCGACCGTATCGCCCGCGCCGGTGGGGACCTCACCCAGCGGCTGGCCAGCGGCCGCCGTGACGAGATCGGCCGACTTGCCGACAGCGTCGACGCCATCCTGGAATCGATGCATACCTTCGCGCGGACCGTCACCGACTCGGTCATCGCGCTGACCAGCCAGTCCTCCCAGCTCGCCGCCGCGTCCTCGGCGATCGTGGCCGCCGCCGAGCAGACCGGCCGTCAGGCCGACCTGGTCACCGCCACGGCACGCGACCTGTCCACGACCGTCGCCACTGTCGCGGGCAGTACCGAAGAGCTGTCCCAGTCCATCCAGGAGATCTCCCGCAGCGCCTCCACTGCGTCCCGCGTTGCGTCCGCGGCTGCCCAGACCGCCCACGGCGCGGGCGCGAGCGTGGACCAGCTCGCCGAGTCCTCAGGACAGATCACCCAGGTCCTGTCATTGATCAGCAATGTCACCGACCAGACCAACCTGCTCGCCCTCAACGCCACCATCGAGGCCGCCCGTGCCGGCACCGCGGGCAAGGGCTTCGCCGTCGTGGCCACGGAGGTCAAGGACCTCGCCCAGCAGAGTGGTCACGCCGCCGACGACATCGCTCACCGGGTCGACGCCCTCCAGAACGTCACCCACCAGGTCTCCCGGACCATCCTTGACGTCGGGCAGGTCATCACCACGATCAACGACCACCAGGCCACCATCGCTGCCGCCGTCGAGCAACAGGCCGCCACCACTGCCGACATCTCCAGTCACATCGCCGGCGCCTCGACCAATGCCCAGCAGATCCTCGAGTCCATCGCTGGTGTCGCCATCGCGGCCCGCTCCACCACCAGCCACGCCGAACAAGCTCGTGCCGCCGCGGGTGCCCTCGACGATCTCGCCCATGACCTCGATCAACTCATCACCCGCTACCAGCTCTGAGCGAGTGAGGTCACCGAGTTAGGTCGGCGGGGTCGAGTTAGGTTTCTAACTTGGCGAGTTAGGTGCCCGACACCGGCTCTGACCTGCGGAAGTTAGTCAAGTTAGGTCCTGGGCCGGCTCTCGTGCGCCTCGCGTAGGGGCTTCCAGGGGCAGGGTTCGGGGGGCCGGTGGACCTAACTCGGCTCACTCGGGTCTGTGGCGGCGACGTCATGCGATGTGATCGCCGTGGGGCTGTTGACGCCGGGTGTGTGGCTGGGTGCTCTGTGTCAGCGTGCGGTGGGGGTGGGGTGGGTCGAGGATGGGGCTGCTGGGGTGCGGGCTGGGGACGCGGTCGAGATCGGCGTCTGGCTTGGTTCCCCGTGGCGTGAGCGTCGACGGGATGGTGGTCCCGCCCCAGCGCCAGGTGTCCGCCGCCGGAGGGGCTGGGTGTGCGGGTGTGCTTGAAGGTAGGCGCCCCGACCACGGGGGTTGTCGGGGCGCCTGGACGCGGCCAGCAACGGGGGATGCCGACACGGGCGTCGTGGGCCTGATCCTGGCATCGGCGCCCGTGGGCTGTGTAGCCGGGTGTACGGGGGATCTGGGGTGTGGGCGGCGGCCCGTCGGGGGACGATGAGGGCGCTGTTCGGGTCGGTGGGCCAGCGGTGGTGGTTGAGGGGAGTGCCCTCCGGCCTGGCGTGACCGGAGGACGCCTCAGGCGCGTCGGTGCGTCGTCCGTGGTTGCGGTGTTCCGCTGCTCGAGGACAGCCGGCCGTCGTTTCCGGTGATGGTCCCTCTAACAAGTTTGCGACACAACTGACACGGGTGATGTTCCGGCGGTGATCGGTCGAGCAACCTGTCGGTGGCCTGGTCGCAACGTCCTGGTCAGAAAGGACACGGACCGGAGAACCGGTTCTGGTTCAGGAGAGGTCGGTGGACTCGTCGACCTGGAAGACGTCCTCGATCCGGCAGTCGAAGACCTTGGCGAGCCGGAAGGCGAGCGGGAGGGACGGATCGAAGCGGTGGCGTTCGATAGAGATCACGGTTTGTCGGGAAACCCCCAGCTGTTCGGCAAGTTCTCGCTGTGTCCAACCCCGCGCCTGGCGAAGCTCGGTGAGCCGGTTCGGAATCGGCATCAGGACTGGCGCAGCCGTAGGTAGCGGAGACCGAGATCGGCGAGGCCGGCGGCCAGCACGATAGTCAGGGCGGGCCCGGCCGGTGCGTGAATATCGTTGCTCGTCAAGGTGAGTGCCGCGGCGGCGGTACCGGCGAGAACGTCCACCGCGGTACCGGCGAGGGCTCGTTCCAGCCAGGTCCGTTCGACATTGCCCTCGGTGTAGGAACGGGTCAGCACCGGGCCGGCCACCAGGACCAGCCAGCTCACGGCGAACGCGACCGGACCGGTGATCATGGCCGCCGTCATGACGTCCGTGGTGGTCGGATTCGGCTGGGACATGGCCACCAGTGGGGTCAGGGTGGCGGTCAGCGCGAGTCCCAGACCGGCGGCGGCCAGCCAACGCGTTTGCTTGGTCATCGTCATGATTCCCTCCAGGGGTAAAGCGTGCTTGACATGAGCATGTGGCCCAGGATCCGATGGTGTCAAGTGTGCTTTACCTGTCGAGAATGGTCGCGGACCGCCAGGTGACTGGTGAGGCGTACCGAAATTTGGGCGGGACCCCCGATTCGGCACATCGGCGATCGGCGGAGAACGCGCGGCCGGAGGCCTCTGGAGCCCCGTGACCTCCGGCGGGGGCCGAAGGCCACCCCGCATCCGTTGGCGCGCCGTTCGCGTGCGGTGCCGGCTACTCGAAGCTGGCCGGCGGCCGATTCCCGGTGATGGTTCCTTCTTGGGGAGGAGTCGTCCGGTTCCTCCCTGGGGCGGTCAAGGCCGGGCCCGGATGGGTCGAGGACATGAGTGCATCGGCGCTCCGCTCGTGGGAGCCCAACATTGCGTGGCGGCGGTGCGGGGACGGCAATGCCCACGGGGGATCCGAGGTGTTGCCGTCCCCGACGTTTTGCCCGGCGGCCCCGGGTGTCTCGTGGACGTTCGTTCGCGAGACACCTCGAGTGATCTTGTATTGCTGCAGGTCGTGACTGTCCGGTTCCCGTGTCCGCGCCATCGTCATGCTGTCGGGGGTTCTCGTTACGGTCCCGGATATGAGGATCGGGTATGGGCGGGTGTCCACGCGTGAGCAGAATCCGGCCGCGCAGCACGACGCGTTGAGGGCGGCCGGCTGCGACCTGGTGTACCTCGATCGGGCCTCCGGGGTGCTGGCTTCGCGCCCGGAGCTGGACAAGGCGCTGTTGTCGGCCAACCGGGCCGGGGACCAGTTGGTGGTCACCAAGCTGGACCGGTTGGGCCGGTCCCTGGAACACCTGATCGCTCTGTCGCGGGGGCTGCAGGAGCGCGGGGTGGACCTGGTGGTGCTCGACCAGGGCATCGACACCTCCACCCCGGTGGGGCGAATGTTCTTCCAGATCCTGGGCTCGATCGCGGAGTTCGAGCACGCCCTGATGTCCGAACGCACCCGCGACGGCCTGGAGGCCGCCCGGGCCCGCGGACGCACCGGGGGGGCAGAAGCCCAAGCTCGGCCCCCGCCAGGTCGCTCTGGCCCGGGCTATGTATGAGGAGAAGGACCAGGACGGGCGGCGTCGCTACACCGTCGCGGCGATCGCCTCGGAGTTCGGCGTCACGCGCCCGACCATCTACCGGCACCTGGGCCGGGCGGGCGTCACCTCGGACCCCGACCCGTTCCCCGCCCGGGGCATCCGGCGTTTATCGTGACGGCCGTGGCCGTGCGAGTGATGGTGGTGGATGACCACCCGATGTGGCGCGACGGGGTCGCTCGGGATCTCACCGACGCCGGGTACCTGGTCACCGCGGCCATCGGCGAGGGGGCCCAGGCGCTGCGTGTGGTCCGGGCGGCCCGGCCCGACGTCGTGGTGCTCGACCTGCAGCTGACCGACCTGACCGGCGTCGAGGTCATCCGTGGCCTGCTGGCGGCGTGGCCGGAGGTCCGGATCCTGATGCTCTCGGCCAGCGGGGAGCAGCACGACGTCCTCGACGCGCTCAAGGCCGGCGCCATCGGATACCTGGTGAAGTCGGCCGGCCGCCGCGAGTTCCTGGATGCGGTGCGGCGTACCGCGGAGGGCGAGGCCGTGTTCACCGCCGGGCTGGCCGGGCTCGTGCTCGGGGAGTACCGGAAGCTGGCCGCCGCACCGACTGGCAAGCCCCAGCTGACCGCACGGGAGATGGAGGTTCTGCGGCTGGTCGCCAAGGGGTTGTCCTACAAGGACGTGGCCGAGGAGCTGGCCGTCTCGATTCGCACGGTGCAGAACCACGTGCAGAACACGCTGGCCAAGCTGCAGCTGCACAACCGCAGCGCGCTGGTCCGCTACGCGTTCGAGAACGGCATGCAGTAGCTCCTTGTCCACGATGACGTGGATCGGGCCGCAGTCGGGGCGGGTGGCACGGATCGGCTTCAGGGCGCTCAGGGTGTGGTCGGCGGCGTTTCGGTGTCGGGTCCACACCCCACGAGCGGTCCTCGCCCGGGCGGTAGCAGCCGTGGAAGTACCGGATGCCGTGCGTGTGGTGGTACGTGGCCGGCAGCCATCGCCCCTCATCCTCGGACAAGGGCCGGGCCTGTACGGGTTTCGCCATCACCACCCACGCTCAGGTATCCGTGAGAGCACGCCTGCGATCACCCCGACCCGGACATAGGATCATCCGTCGGCGTGTCGTGACCCGGCGAGCGATTCGTAGCCACCGCACTGAGTAGTTCTACTCATCCCTGCGCCGCGTCGCTCCGCGAACCTCTTGTGCATGAGTCCTCACCGAAGCCGGCGCCGCGATGCGTGGTACCGCGTCGTCACCCGTCTGCTGGCGTTCTCACTGGCGCCGGTCGCTGTTCTGGTCACGGCGGACCGGGCCCGGCACACCGCCTGCCAGTGGGCACTGGCGTTGCGATTTCCCGCGGAGCGCCTGCACGGTCTCACGCCGGCGGCGCGGGCGGCGTTCGAGGCGGCGCGCACGCGGGCCCTGTGGTGGCACGGGGAACTGCTCGGGCTGACCTCCGGATACCGGGACCCGGCCGCGCAGGCCGTGATGTTCGCCGCGGCGGTCGCGCGGACCGGCTCGACGGAGGCGGCCCGGCGGTGGGCGCTGCCGCCGCACGAGTCGCGGCACGTCGCGGGCGAGGCACTCGATGTACGGCCGATGGAGGGCGCGCGGTGGCTGGCAGAGCATGGATCGGTCTACGGCCTGTACCGCCCGTATGACAACGAATGGTGGCATTTCGAGTACTACGCGGATCGGGGGCCGACCCCAGGGCTCCGCCCGGGCAACGCGCTGACCGCTCGTACGCCAGGATCACCGGCATGAACGAGCGGGTGGCGCGGTGGTGGATGGCTTTGGCCGGCGTGGGTGGTTGTCTGCTGATCGCGGTCGTGAAGTCCTCGTCCGGGGGAGGATTCTCGCCGCAGCTCGACTTCCCGGAACGTGAGCTTGACGCCTATTGGGGGTCGCACCCGTTCACCCTGCTCATCCCGCTCGCGGCGACCGTGCTGGCGCTGTGTCTGCTGCGCTGGTGGCCGTACCTGGTGCTGGTGGGCGGGCTGTTCTGCACACCGATCGTGTTCCTGGCGGACTTCCCCGGGGGGTGGATGATGCCGCTCTATGACGCGTTCGGCGCAGCGTTCCCGCTCCTCGTCATCGGAGTGCTGGGCGCCGCCCAGAGTCTGCTCGGGGCCAGCGAGCCGGGGCCGGGCGCGACGGTGGCGGCCCTGACCATCGGCTCCGCTCTCTTCGGCCAAGCCTTGCCGGACAGATATCCAAGGGATGAGCAGCACTCAGTGCATGTCTGGCACATCGTGCTGCTGGTGACCGGCCTCGCCGTCGTCGGCTCGGCGGCCTGGCGGTGGCGGCGGGGAGATCGGCCCGCCGTCGGGCTGCCGGACACGAAACCATGGAGCTGGAAGCGACTGCGCCTGATCGCCGCCGGCGGGTTGGTGGCGCTGTCGACGGTGCCGCTCGGGATGATCTCGACGGAGCGGCTGTCACGGGTGCTGCACGTCAGCTGGTGGTCCCTGGACGCCTACCCGAACGCCACACTCGCGATCCGCGGCGGGATGGTCCTGGTCACCGCGGCTGCCCTGACCATCCTGGCCGGACGGTGGCCGCTGGCCGGGGCGCTCACGGCCGCCATCGTGCTGATCGCGGTCTCCGCGCCGGTGGGCATCGCGCTCGCCGCGACCAACCAGGCCGGTCCGTCCCGCTGGTTCGCCGCCCTGCTCGGGGTGGCGATCGGCGCCGTCGCCGCCGCGCACCGATGGCGGATCGCGGCCGCGGTCACCCTCACGCTGGGTGCCGCAACGTGCGCCTTCATTGCGCACACGGCTTCGAACGGGCAACCGCAGAAGCTCGCCGAGAAGGGTCTCGTCGTACCGTCGATGGTGATGCTTGTGCTGGCCATCGCCGCCGCAACCGCGGTGGTCGGCGCGACCGCGCCGGTCCTCAGCGCCAGCGGCGCGGTCCCGGCGGTGCTCGGCCCGATCACCGGTGTGCTGGTGGTGGCCGGTGTGCAGACCGCCTCGGTGATCGGCCTCAACGGTGAGCCGTGGCCAAGAGCGGTCGGTGCGGCGCTGCGCCTCGACACGGCCGGCGTGACCCTGGTGGTGGCCGCGGCGGGGGTCGGCGGTCTGGGCGTGGCGCACAACCTCTCCGTGCGCTGGGCGGAACGCAAGAAGGCCGAGCTCATCCGTCGGGAGGCGGCCGCCGCGGAACGGGACCGGCTGGCCCGCCCGATTCACGACGGCGTGCTGCAGGTGCTCGCCCTGGTCCAGCGGGAGGGCTCGGAGCTGGGCGGCGCCGGCCCGCAGCTGGCCGTGCTGGCCGGCGAACAGGAATTGGCCCTGCGCAACCTGCTCAGCGGGAACGCCGACGATTTGGGGCCGGCCGCCGAGGCCGACCTGCGGGCCAGGCTGCACGGGCTCGGGTCGGCCGCGATCGAGGTATCCGCACCCGGCGACCCGGTGCTCCTGCCGGCCGGCCGGGCGAGCGAGCTCACCGCGGCGGTCCAGGCTGCCCTGGACAATGTCCGCCAGCACGCCGGTCCGGACGCGCGGGCCTGGATCCTGCTGGAGGACGAGGGCGAGGGCGTACGCGTCACGGTCCGCGACGACGGCGCCGGCTTCGAGCCCGGCCGGCTGGAGGACGCCGCTCGGTCCGGTCGGCTCGGGGTGGAACAGTCAATGCGCGGCCGGATCCGTGACCTCGGCGGCACGATGACCATCAAGAGCCGCCCCGGCCGTGGCACCGAGGTCGAGTTCTGGGTCCCCCGCCGCCGCACCGCGACGTTCTGACCCAGATCCCCGGCTTCGACCGGCAGCGCACCACCGTCAGCATTCGAAGAGCCGTCGTCCCAGGTTCCGTCGCGGACGGCCGCCAGCATCCTCGCCCACCCCTGCACAGACAGTCCCCATTGGGGAGGGTGTGAGCAGCGGAGAGCATGACGGGGGACAAGGCGCGAGATCCAGGATCCTGGCCAGCCAGCCTCGACGGGTCTTGGTGGCCTCGGTGACGGCGACGGTCGTGGCGGTGGGCGCGGCCGTCGAGTGGATCGAGCTCGCCGCATGGGTCGGTTCGATCGAGGAGGCCCACTCGCCAAGCCATCCTGACCAATTCTGGTTGCCCCCATACATGATCCTCATGGTGATGATCGCTCCCGTGCTCCTGCCCGCGATCCTCAGCGCCCGGGCGGCCTTTGGTTGGGCGTTGCCGAAAGGGCATCGGCTCCTGGTTGCCACTGGCTTCCTGCTCACGATGTTCTTCCTCAACGTGACGCCCGGGAGCGCGTTGGTGACGCAGATGCTGCACGTGCTGTCAGCGTCGAGATGGCCCGGTGTGTCGGTCTCGGGCGCAGTGATACTGCTCCTGGGCCCGTGCGAGCTGGTCGCGGTGCCCATGAGCGTCGCGGGACACCTGTCCCGGAAATGGCCGATCATGATCGGGATCGTGTTGCTGCGCTTCGCTGTGCTCGCATCTCGGTTCCAGTAACCCAACCGGGAGGTTCGTTCCCAGGTCTGCCCACAGCTGCGACTCAGGTGGCTGATTCGGGATTCTCCGCACGAGATGGGTGATGTCGGTCCCTGACCTGTGCGGGATCCTGGGGCGGTCGAGCCCTTCCCCGTCCTGAGCCCTGTCACCTTCCGCGGGTCCTCGCCCTGGTACTCGCCAGCGCCCGAGAACGCGGCCGACCACGCCGTTGTCGGCGTTTGGGGAACCATCGATGAGCCGAAGGCGTCGCAGTCGAGCAACGGATGTTCGGTCCGTCCGCTCGGTTCGCTGAGGGCCTCGTGACCGGTGTGATCTCATGGCGCGGGCCGTCCGCCGACAACCTCGTGCGGCGAGAGGTCATTGAGAAGGGTGTGACGAACGGAGAGCACGGTGGATGAGGCGAGCGAGGCCCGGTTCCGGGCGTGGGCGGGTAGCCAGATCGCCCCGCTGCATCGCACCGCGTATCTGCTGTGCGGGGACTGGCACCTGGCCGAGGACCTCGCCCAGGAGGCCCTGGCCCGCGCCGCCGTGCACTGGGCACGCATCGAGAAGGCCGAGCACCCCAACGCCTACGTGCGTCAGATCCTGGTCAACCTGGCCCGCCAACGCCGACGACGGCGCATGTGGCACGTCGGTAACGGCCACGAACCGGACGTCGCGATCGACGACGGCACCGAGCACCGTGCGTCCCGGGCGGTGCTGATGGCCGCCCTGCACCGGCTCACCGCCCGGCAACGCGCCACCATCGCGCTGCGCTACTTCGAGCAGCTCTCCGAGGCAGAGACTGCCCAGATACTCGGATGTTCCGTGGGCACCGTCAAGAGCCAGACCCACCGCGCACTCGCCAAGCTGCGCGACGTCCTCTCCACCGAGGAGTTGCCGTGCTGACCGACCGACTCACCCAGGCGTTGGAGGACGCCGTCAGCATCCAACCCTTCGTCCCGGGCCTGGAACCGGTGTTCCACCGGGCACGGCGCCTGCGCATCCGTCGCCGCATCGGCCAGGCCGTGGCCGCGGCCACCGCGGTCGCCGTCGTCGCCCTCGGCACGCACTCTGTGTTGGGCACGACCCAGTCCCTGCACCGGGTTCCGGCTGGTCCCACTCCGAGCCCGCAAATCCATTCCGAGCCGGGCACTGATCCCACGATCGAACTCCGGCCGCAGACCGAACCGTTCCACCCCATGCCCATCACCGTGGGCTGGACCCCGTTCATGACCCCGACCCACGTGATCTCCGGCAGCACGATGACCGTGCCCGGGAACACCGACACCTGGCGTGAGGGAGACATCCAGCTCACCGTGGAGGTCAGCGATGAGAACTACGGAATGCCTCAAGCACCGAAGCTCGGTTCGCTGAGGATCGACGGATCACCCGTCTATGGACGGATTCAGTTGACCGGTGATCCCATGATCGCGGAGTTGAGCTGGCTCTACAGGCCCTACGAGTGGATCGACATCTCTCTCGTACTCGTACCCGGGCAGGTAGCGACCAGGACGCTGGCGCCGATCGGGATCACCAGCCAGGCGACGGCCATGCGCACGTTGAAACGGATCGCACAGTCCATCCGGGACGTCCCGGATCCCACCCCCTTCCCGTTCACCCTCGCCCTGCGGCCCCGGGGAGCCGAACTCGTCTGCTGGGGCGCGGCGAGCATGGAACTCGCCACCCCGGAGACCCTCTCTCTCGTGAGCTCGGCCGATGATCCCTGCACGAGCAGCGACGGGGTGGTCATCGCCGTCCTGGATCCCACCAAAGAAGCGGATCCCTTCGTCTCAGTCGACCAGGGAACGGACGTACTCCTGCCCGACGGCCGGCCGGCGATCGTGGCCACGACAGGCTCGGTCCGGCGCCTGCAGATCGGGGGGCTGCGCATCAACGTGCCTCGGACCTGGCCGATGAACACGCTGCTGCGCTTCGCCGCAGGTGTCCGCTACACGAGCGATTCCGCTATCCAGCTCCAGCCCTGATCCACGCAAGGTTGTCACGCGAACCCCGAGGACGTGGCACTGGTCGATATTGAGACGCTTCGGCCAGATGGAGATCCTCGCCAGTACCTGAGATCGGTCGCCGTTGTCTCGGGGAATGGCCCATTCCCTGCGGTACTTCCGGGCCGGTGCTCCAGGGCCGGGGCGTTGACCTGGGCCGATGCCGCACCGGGGCCGGGCCGTCGGGGGGTCCTGGCAGGCTGAGGGGTACGCATTTCCTGCGGTACCCGGTTGGGGCGTCCTGCCAGGCCCGTGCTGGCCTGGAACGCACGTCGACGTGAGGGCCTGTCGTCCGGGACGGCGACCAAGTAGGCCTGCCAGTAAGGAAGCTGTCATGAGCCGCAGGCGGCGATGATCTTCGATGTAGGCGGTCTACCGCAAACGACCGTCTGCGCCAGACCCTCCACCCGCACTAGGGCCTGTTTCGGAACTGGAATTTGGGCGGGTGAAGTCCGGTTCGTCCCGACATGGGACGTGGTGATCTGACGGATGAGGCCTGGGGCGTTCTGGAGCCGTTGTTGCCGGTGGCGGCCACGGGCCGTCGGGCGCTGAACCGGCGGGTTCAGATCAACGGGATCCGGTGGCGGATCCGGGTGGGGTGCCCGTGGCGGGATGTCCCGGAGCGGTTCGGTCCCTGGCAGAGCCTGTACCGGGTGTTTCGTCAGTGGCAGCGGGACGGGACCTGGAAGCGGATCGTGCAGGAGTTGCAGACCCTGGCCGATGCCACTGGCGCGATCTGCTGGGAGTTCAACGTGGACTCCACGATCGCTCGGGCCCACCAGCATGCCGCGGGGGCACGTCGAGATGGTGCGGGCCAGGTCGAGCCGCCCGGCGGGCTGGTTGAGGAACCGGCCGACCACGGGCTGGGCCGGTCCAGGGGAGGGTGGACCACCAAGGTCCACGCGGTGGGCGAGCAGGGCCAGAAGTTGATGACGTTCATCGTGACCGCAGGTCAGCGTGGGGACAGCCCGCAGTTCCGTGCCGTGCTGGACAAGGTCGCTGTCAAGCGTCCCGGCGGGGTGGGTCGTCCTCGCACACGCCCGGTGCGGGTCCGCGCGGACAAGGCCTACGCCTCGGCCAGCAACCGCGCCTACCTGCGCCGCCGCGGGATCCGGGCCACCATCCCGCAGAAGAAGGATCAGCAGGCCAACCGTCGGGCCAAGGGATCCAGGGGCGGTCGCCCACCCGCGGTCGATCACGCTGACTACAAGCTGCGCCACGCGGTGGAGTGCATGTTCAACCGGTTGAAGCGGTGGCGGGCGGTGGCCACCCGGTACGACAAGCTCGCCGTGCGCTACGAGGCCACCGTGCTGATCGCGGCGATGGACGACTGGCTCAACGCCGCGGCCTGAACCATCCGCCACCCACCCGGGCACTGGCATGCTGGGCGCTATGGAGTACTACGCCGATGCCGAGGGCGGGGCCTACCTTGAGGACCCGACCCACGCCGACCTCGTGGGCCTGATCCGCCAACTGGACCACGCCTCGAACACCTTCGTCGTGCTCTACCCCAGTGACGACACCCGCGAGTGGTTCATCTCCGTGGCCACCCGCACCGGTGCCCTGGGCGGCTACGAGATCGAACGTCACGACCCCGACACCGACCAGGTTCACCCCACCAAGACCACCGCCGCCGTCCCCGACGACATCGCCACCGACATCCTCGACTGGATCACCAGCCGCTGACCAGTTCCGAAACAGGCCCTAGACCCACGGCGCGTTCCCGCAGGTCGAGGTCTACCGAAACGCCTCATGTTTTCAACATTCCGAAATAGGTCTCGTGGGATGGGTTTCGGTAGAGTCCCCGCGTGGCACACAAGATCGGTTACGCCAGGGTCAGCACCGCCGACCAAGATCCCCGACTGCAGCTCGATGCCCTGACCGCAGAGGGCTGCCTAAAGATCTACACCGACACTGCGACCGGAACCACGAGCGACCGGCCCGAGTGGACCGCCTGCCTGGCCGATCTGCGCCCCGACGACACCCTGATCATCTGGAGGATCGACCGGCTCGGTCGTAACCTGCGCGACCTGATCGACATCGTCGCCACCCTGCGGGACCGCGGCGTCGGGGTGAAGTCCCTGACTGACGGCATCGTCGACACCACCACCGCGCACGGCGCCCTGGTCTTCGGGATGTTCGCCGTGATGGCCGAGTACGAGGCCGCCCTCATCCGCGAACGCACCCAGGCAGGCCTGGCCGCAGCGCGGGCCCGCGGCCGCCGCGGCGGCCGCAAGCCGAAGATGACCCGCGAACTGATCGACAAGGCTCAGCGGATGTACGACGTCCGCAAGTTCACCATCGCCGAAATCGCGGCGTCCTGCGCCGTCACCCCAACCACGATCTACCGGCACATCCGCACCACGACCCCTCCGGCCACCGAGCCCGCCCGGCCCGCAGCTGCCTCAACGGCATAGCCGCCGCAGGCTGCCCTCGGCGGCCGACACACAAGATCAATATCAGCGCCAGCGGCTGCACCACTGTTCCTCAACCCCGGGGGACCCCGCGCTGGTGGATTCGTTGGCACGCCGGTGTCCAGGATCCCCGGGCCGGCCAGGGCCGCGGGTGAGGGTTCACGCCGGCTGGGTGGTGTGTCGATACTGGGGGTGCGGTCGTTCCCCTCGGGGAGCCAGCTGCCTTGCCTTGGGCCCCGCCTCGCGCGGGGCCTTCGTGCGTCCACAGGCCTGCGGTGGCGGGGTCATCCCTCGTGCTTACTCGCATTGACCTGGGTGGGGGTGGTGCCGATACTGGAGGGGCCAAGGGCACTAGCCCAAGGAAGTGAGCCCGGGAGCCGGTCGGACGGCCGTTCTCTCGGGCTTCGCGTTTTTGCCCCTCATACGTGGCGTACGTCGGTGACCAGTTGCTGCACGCTGGCGCGCCAGGGTCCGGTGTGGCTCCAGGCCCAAGCGATGCCGTCGGGGATCCACAGCAGAGGTTCCTGGCGGGGCTTGAGGTGGTGGTAGGTGAAGTCCGCCCCGGTCTTGTGGCGGGACTCGAACAGGGTGTGCCGGTCGGCGGCCATCTCGCCCTCGGCCATGTCCAGCACGATCCGTTCGGCTTGGTGCAGGTCCTGCACGGCTGCCTGCAGGCAGGCCCGGCGTGCTGCCACATGGCCGCTGGAACGACGCACGTAGATCCGGGCGGTCACCGGCAGACTGGCCAGGTGGCCGAGCAGGTAGCGGCGCCGGCCGTCGTTCTCCTTCTTGAAGTGCAGCTCGCGCTGTCCGGGAAGCAACAGGCCCCGCAGCTGACGTCGGGTGCTGTCCAGGTTCTCCGAGGTCACCACAGCCGCAACGACCATGTAGCCGCTGCGCTTGGACTCGTCGATGAACACGTGGACGCTCACCCGGAGCATCCTGGCGTACCCGCCCTGCACCACCCACATCGGTGATCTTCGCGGTGAGCCAGGGGGATCAGGGGTGAGGCGGGGCAGACGTGGGTGACAGCCCTGTCACCCACGCCAAGGGGCGGGGGTGACGCGGTCCGACGGCGGGGCGAGGTCAGTGGCGCTGGATTGTCTTGACCGTGTTCGGGCAGGCGTCCACGCTGGTGGTGGAGCCTTCTGGTCTGCGGACGTGGGAGGAAGTGGAGCCCCGGCGCCAGTGTCGACACTGAGGTGATTTCAACCTGCCTGCGGGTCGCGGTGGTGTCCCCGGGGGGTTGGTGGGGTGGTGTCCGGGACGTGGTGAAGCTCCTGGTAAGACGACGATTGTCTAGGTCGCCAGCGTCACCAGGAGCTCCGGATGCTTGTCTACCCGTCGTCCATGGCTGTGTCCACCCGCACCTTGCAGTTCGTGTCCGAGGCACTGCGTGCGCACCAAGCCAAGATCGGGACCCGGTGGCGCCGACTGCCCTGCGGGCGTCAAGCCCTGTTGGTGCTGGCTCATCTGCGCAAGGGCGAGACCTACCGGGACCTGGCCGCCGGATTCGGGATCGGGGTCACGACCGCCTACCGGTACCTGCGCGAGGGCCTGAAAGTGTTGGCCGCGCTGGCTCCGAGCCTGTCGGAGGCGATCGAGAAGGCCCGGACCAAGGCGTACGTCACCTTGGACGGGACGCTGTTGCGCATCGACCGGGTGGGGATGGCCTCGGGACACGACCGGCCCTACTTCTCGGGCAAACACAAGTGCCACGGGGTGAACGTGCAGGTCATCGCCGATCCCGTCGGGCGGTTGATCTGGGCGTCACCCGCGGTACCCGGGGCCCGACATGACGCCCGGGCGGCCACCGAGCACGCGATCCCGGCCGCGCTGGAGGCCGCGGACATCCAGGCGTACGCGGACACCGCCTACTACGGGCTGGGGCCCGCGATCCGGGTTCCCTACCGGCGCTCCTGCTATGACCGGGCCAGCGGCAGGTTCGTCTCCCGCCCGCTGTCCGCGGGGCAGAAAGCGGTCAACCGCTCGCACGCCGCGCTGCGCGCTCCGGGCGAACGGGCCAACGCCGAGCTGAAGAACTGGCGCGTCCTGCGGAAGATCCGCTCCAGCCCCGCGCACGCGAGCGTCCTGGTCAACGCCGTCCAGGCCCTCATCATCCACGAGCTCTGACCTCAGCAGGCAGGTTGAAATCTCCTCACTGGACCAGGGCTCCGCGCTTTGCGGTGCAGGTGTCCAGGATCCGCAGGGCAGCGATCGGCAGTCCGTTCGACGTGGAGTGAGCCCTACAGCGTGGGTGACAGTGCTGTCACCCACGCTGGCGCGGGCCGTTACCCCTGGCCGAGGGCCCTGGTCCTCAGCCGGGCGTCCAGGCGGCCCGGTAGCGGCAAATGCCGGGCGCCATCGGCCTCCTTACCCGCGATCTAGCCCCGGGCATGGAACGGACTGTTTGACACCACCGCACGCGGATGAATACCGCATACTCTCACTGGAGTTGGTAGGCCTTGATGATGGTGTCACCCAGTGTCTTCCCGGCCGCGTTCATCCTTGAATCCAAGCAATCCAGGGCTGAAGTGAGCTTTCGCTGCCCGCGGTTGCTATAGGAGTTCACGTAGGCGGCGGCTGTCTTGGCGCACTTGGCTGCTTCTTCGAATTCGGCGCACGTCGTCTGGACAATCTTGAGGGTGGGCATGAGGCGGTCGGTGGGACGTCCCAGCCTGGCAAGGCCGCTGCTGCAACTGTTCAGTACGGACGCTGTGGCCAGGAGACGTGTCTTGGTGATGGCACCCGAGACCAGGGCGTTGCCCAGGGTTTCGTTCAACTTGTTCAGCGAGTTCACCCAGGCGGTCTCGGCGGTGCTCAGTGGCAGCGGATCCTCGTGGCTCGGTGAGGTGCTGGACGTGGCTGGCGCGGTCGTGGGACTCGCGACGACACTCGGCGTGGGGACCGTCGGGGTCGGGGTCATCGAGGTGGTGGATGTTGATCCCTGGCAGGCGGCAAGAGCGAAGACGGCCACGACCGTGACCGCCCCCAGCGTGAGGCGCCGGGTCCGAACATGCATGGCGCACCTTTCCTAAGAGGGTTGGGCCAACCTACGGGATAAAAACCCTCTTTGATGACGATTCGCCGAAATTCTTCATTTCTGCGCGGGTTGACGCTGCCCGGATGGGCGGTCGCGATCGAGGGGTCCGGTGCTGGGTATTCGCCCCGGGCTACCGGTGTGACCTGCCGAGCGCCCAGCAGTTGTCCTTGCCTGGAGAGGGGCCGGGCTGGCCGTTCAGGACTCCTGGACCGCCTCAGGGTCGGCGTCATCGGTGGCCGCTCGGTGCCGGGCTCCCAGCGCACTCGATGTCTTCCCGGGCCGGCGCACCCACGGTTTGATTATCGACACTAGACACGCCAAGAAGAGGATCATCATGAGCGATGCGCCTAGCAGAACCAAGGCGTCTTTGAGCCATTGGTGCGAGCCGGGGGCAGGATAGATGAGGACACCGAAGAGCGATCTGCCCTCGTAGAGCGCCTCTGTCGGCTTGCCGACACTCCAGCCACCTCCGGACAGGTCGACATCCTCGAAGTGCACCCGCCCATCGTTGCTGGTGAAGGTGCCTGTCCAGGAGCAGGAGCCGGACGGCCCTGAGCTGCAGTTTGCTTCGTCGGCGACCGCAACTCCCCTGGTTCCTTGCCCCTGGGAAGCCCGGATGGCGGCGGGCAGTGCCACGGACTCATAAATTATCCCGAAGACCACACCGATGACTGCCCCTACGCAGAACGCGCCAAGGATCCAAGAACCCCACTTCACCCTCATGCGCTGCATGATCTCATTTCGAGAGATCAATGGGACGAGAACGGGCAATCCTCGCCATGGCGAGGTGCCCCGGTGTGAACTCCTCCCGACCGCAGATCGCAAGGAGTCGGCAGTTCGGCCGTGCCTGTGCGGAACCGCATGCGGGACCCCTGGCCGGGCCAGCTATCGAGAACGGTCCGTTTCTCGCCTGAGTCTGGCGGAGCCGGCCCCGGCGACCGACGCCACGCCCCTGTCACCCACGCAGGGGAGATGGGTGACGCCCCTTCCCCGCGGGGTGACGTGACCAGTGCCGGGCCCCGAGCGCCGACAGCGGATCACTCCGCCCGGCGCCGCGCCGGTCCCCGGGCTGGGTTCAGGGCTGGCTGCCGCGCCGCTTCCGTGTCCTCTGCCCTGGCGGGCCTGCGGGCCGGGTCGGCTTGCCCCCGAGGAAGCGTGCACCGGCAGGCCATCGCCGCCCCCGATGACGACCCCTCGTGAACCCCTGCTCCCTCAGTCCATGACGTCCGCCAAAGCCCTCGATTTCCCGGAGAGGGCCCAGGCCGATGCGGCCCGGGCCCAGGTCTGGGCCCAGGTCTGGGCCCAGCGGGCTGCGCAGATCCAGGCCGCCGAGGCCGCGCACGCCGCCGCCTCGGCTGCGCACCGGGCCCGGGTGCGCAGCCAGGGATCCATGCGCAGGAGCGAGACCGAACTGGTGCGCAGGTTCGAGAGCGACGAGTACGAGGAAGGAGCGGCATGAACACCCCGAGCAGCATCAGCGCCCAGTGGGCCAGGGTCCGATCCGGTGCGCAGGGCGTGGACTGGGAGCAGGTCGCCGAGCACCTGGCCCGGGGCACCCAGGCCGCCATCGAGTTCACCAGCGCGGCCGGTGCGGCCACCTGGGGCGGGATCCGTGGCGCGCAGAAGGTGGCGGGCGCGATCTGGGTGGCCGACCGGCCCCGGCGCCGAAGGGTCCGCGAACGCCGCCGGCGTCGCTGGTGGCGCCGGCGCGGCTGGTGGCGCTTCCTGGTCGCCGTCGAGGCGATCGGGGTGGGCGGCTGGATCGTGGGCCGGACCACCTGGCGGATGGCCCGGGCCACCCCGAGCATGGCCGCCGGCGCGCGCACCGGCGCCGGTGCGGGCTGGACCCAAGGCCGCGACCGTGCCCGCGCCCGGCCCTGGTTCACCCGCCCCCCGGTGGTCGAGGTCACCGTCCAGGACAAGCCCGCCCCCCGCCGGGCCGACCAGCCCGAGGACATCGTCGACGCCGAGATCGTCGACCAGGCCCCGGAACCAGCTGCCCCACCAGCCCTGGCATCGGCCCCCACCCCGTCCCCCTCCCCCACCGCGCCGGCCTCCACCCCTGTCCCGCAGGCCCCGAGCTTCCCCGGACCGATCCCGGACCGGAGGACCGCGGCCCCCGGATCGCGGATCGATGACCTGGTCAGGCTGCCCGACGGCTCTCTGGGCCGGCCCACCGATCCCCAGGAGCACCCGGACCTGGTCCGGCCCGGCACGTGGGCACGCCTGCCCGACGGGGCCCTCGGCCAGATCACGGCCGTGGACGGCGAGCGGATCCAAGTCCGCACCGCCACCGGGACGCGGTGGATCGCCCCCATCGATCCCAGCCCCGACCTTGAGCGCACCGCGGAGATCGACGAACCGGTCGCCCCGGTCGTGCCCCCCACTCTCGGCGGCTACCCGGCCACCGACGCCACCACCACCCAGGAGGAACCACCGATGACCACGTATCCGCCGGCCCACTCGAGCCTGACGGGCGGGGAACTGGGCTCGCCCGCGGACCTGCTCACCGAGATCGCCCACGTCAATGCCCTGGCCGAACGGGCCGGGGTGGTCGAGTCCGAGATCCAGACATGGGCCCGCGGCCTGGGCGACCAGATCACCGCGGCCCCCTGGAGCACCGGGGCTGTCGCCGCGGCCGCCGATGCCGTCAGCGAGTTCTCGGACATGAGTGATCTGCGGCAGCGGATCAGCGTCCTGTACGCGGCGCTGGGCCAGGCCGACGCCCTGGGCGAGTCCCTGGCCACGGTCGGGGCCACCGGCAGCGTCGAGGCCCTTTCCGCCCCGTGACCCTCCACCCCCACCACCGATGAATTGTCGAAGGAGAGCCCGCCATGAGTGAGCTGACGATCCGAACCACCCGTACCGGTCATGCCACGACCACGACCGCGACCCCGTTCACCGGTCTGGGCCTGGGCGAGGTGACCAGTCCCAACATCCTGCGGGCCCAGACCGCCCGGGTCGAGGCCCTGGCCGAGCAGGTCCAGATGCTCCAGAGCATCATCCGCGGCTGGTCGGCCGGCCTGGCCGATCGCCTGAGCGGCGCCTCGTGGGGGACCGCCCAGATCAACGCCGCCGCCGAGGGCGTCCAGGCCAGCGTGGGTGACCCGGACGCCTTCACCGATCATCTGGCGGGTCTGGCCGGGGCATGTCACGCCGCGATGAGCGTGGGTGCCGAGGCCGAGGCCAAGGAGGCCACCGGGTCCGCGGAGTCCTTCCGACCCGCCTGAGCCCCGAGGGTGCCGGCGGTCCCCGACCCGCCGGCACCCCCACCAGACCCCCGCACTCCAGAGCACCCGCGCCACACGCCAGGAATGGAGATCCCCTCATGGCAGGCAAGCCCCGCCGGCGTCGTCACTCGCGGATCGCCACGACGGTCACGGCGGTGCGCCGGGCCCACCGCCGCCACACGCACCGGGCCACCGGCGCCCCGAGCCCGACGGCCGCGGCCAAGTACGCGATCCGCGACGCCAACCCGCGGACCCTGAGCGGCCTGGCGGCTCAGGGGATGGCGGTCTCGGCGATCGCCGCGGTGGAGCACCGCGGACGCCTTGCCCCGATCATCGCCCTGGGGGTCCTGCTCCCCCTCGAGCAGGCCTGGCCGACGCAGACCGCGGTGGGCCTGACGGTCACCGCCGTGGCCGCCGGCACCGCCGCCTGGCGCACCAGAAAGGCCGGATGGTGCGGTCAGAACCTGGGCGTGGCCGCCGGCAGCGCCGGGGCCCTGGCCTTCACCGGCCTGACCCAGGCCGGTGTCCTGGACCACCTGACGTGGTGGCAGTGGGCCGGCGTCCTGGGCGCCTCGTGGGCACCAGGCGCGCGGGCCTGGTGGCGCCCGATGCTGCCCGAGCCTGAGTCGCTCGAGTCCGGCCCGCAGATCGCCCTGCCGGCGGAGATGCAGGTCCTCCACGACGTGATCACCGACGTGATCGGGATCGAGCGGTCCCTGATCGCCGGTGGGCGGATCGTGTCTCTGGACCATCCCGCTCCGCAGGTCGCCACCGCGATCATCGCCCTGCCGGGTCTGCACACCCGCCAGCTGCCCCTGGCGACCCTGCGCGATGGCCTGGAAGCGATGGGTGATGAGGCCGGCCAGAACCACCCCAGCCTGGGGGCCCTGGCCCCGGGGTCGGTCGAGGTCACCGCGACGGGGGTGTCCCAGATCCAGGTCACCATGTCCTGGTCGAAAGCCCTGTCCACCGGTGTCCTGGCCTACGAGCCACCGGACGGCCTGCCCGAAGGCACGGTCTGGCTGGGACGCTCCGAGGACCGTCGGGACGTCCTGGTGCCCGGATGGAGCCGGGGCAGCGACGCGCGGGTGTCCTGCCACCACGTCAAGATCATCGGTGCGAATGGTTCGGGGAAGTCCGTCACCGGACGCGCCCTGCTGCTCGGGGGCCTGTCCAGCGCCAAGGAACTGGTCCTGCCCCTGGACGGCAAAGGCGATTCCCTGGACGAGCTCGCGCGCCTGGTGCCCGGCGGCAGGATCGCCCGCGACGCGGACTCCTGGGCCGCAGGGATCGAACTGTTCGGGGCGATCTTCTTGTCCCGCAAGCAGCGCCAGGGCACCCCCGATGCGTGGCGCGAGCCGCGGGAGGACGACCCGCTGATCACCTTGTACCTGGACGAGGCCGCGATGATCGGGTCCGGTGTGGCCCCAGAACATCACTGGATCCTGGCAATGGGCGCCCGCCAGACCCGCTCGCTGGGAATGCGCACCATCCAGGCATCCCAGGTCCCCCTGATCGACGAATGGGTGGGCGGCGGGGCCTGGCGGTCCCAGGCCTCGATCACCCTGCTGCACGCCCTGCGCGATGAGACCCACGCCCGCATCGCCGCCCAAGGCCTGTCCACACCCATCGACGTGACCCTGCTGCCCCGCCACTACGCCGCGGTCGCGTTCGACGCCGAGGTCACCACGGGCAAGTGCCGGGTCGCGATGATCACAGAGGACGACATCACCGCGATCACCCGCACCGCCCGCCTGCACCCCATCGACGCCGCCGCGGCCGAGGGTGCCTGGCGCGCCTACGTGCACGCCGTGACCGAAGGCACCCCTGGATCCATCGCCACCGACCCTTTGGCCGCGGCCCTGCGATCCCTGGGCACCCCCGGCATCAGCGCCGGCCCGCTCACCGCGACCGCGCTCCCTGGGGCCGTGGCGCCCGGGTCGGTACCCGCCCAGACCAGCCCACAGGTCATCGACCTGCGCGGGACCACCCCGGTAGCCCGCACGTCCAAGGCCACGCTCCGCGAGACCATCCTGACCCGCCTGCTCACGGCCACCACGTGGCCCACCCGCCCCGACCTGGTCCAAGACCTCCAAGACGAGGGATGGTCACGCTCCGGCGCACACAAGGCCATCGGCCAACTCCTGTCCGATGGAGCCCTGATCGAAGAAGCCGGGCGGCTAGCCCCAGCCATCCTCGCCAACTGACCCCAACCACGAGAAGACCACCGATGACCCCACAACCGGACTCACCGCGTCGCGGAGGTCTATGCGGGCAGATGTGATCGACAGTGGGCCAATTTGCGCGACACGCCGCCCAGAGGGCGCACCTGGTTTCAAACAGCGGTTGGATGGGGGCATGTCAAACCGTGCGGGACGGGCGAAGCGTCCAGCAGGGGTCGGCGCAACGGCGACCCCTTCCACTGTGCGGCTGGTGCCTGCGGCGTGGAAGAAGGCTGAGACCGCTGCGTCCGCGCTCCGGATATCACGGGACGCCTACTTGGATGCGCTCTTGCTGAGAGAAGAGCTGGACGAGCAGGGGCGTCCTGTGTGGTGGGCCGATCCCGCTCCTACTGATCAGGAGGAGTTGCCGCTGACCAGGAGCGCCTAACTCCACAAAGCACGAGAGCCCGCCTTGCCGGGCGGGCTCTCTCTCGTAAGTCCTCTGCACGCATCTGGTTTGGCGGCCAACTCGTGTAGCGGACTCGAACCTGCACGCCCTAGGGCGTGCTGGAGGTCTGTTCTTGAGAGTAACCGCAACTGCCGACGGCTGCCAGAACCAGCCCGTGTCGCGCACCTCTCGCGTCACCCGTTTGGGGCAATCCGGGCATGTACGCCGGCGTCATCGGGACACCCTGTGGGGCCGGGCTAGGGTCGAGGCGTCCCTGCCCGAGGGCGTGCACCGGGCGCGCAGCCAGCAGGGCTGGCTGGCTGACGTGGCCAACACCCCGGACTTTGCCCGGATGCGCAGTGACGCCCAGGAGCACGTCCTGGCCGTGGCGCGCGTGGTTGCCCTGTGCGCGGACTGGACCACCTACACCTCCCGGCCGACCTGGGACGCCCTGCAGGAGCGCACCGGCCTGTCGAGGCGGACTGTGGCCCGGCACCTGGCCTGGCTACGCGAGCACCACCTGCTGGCGTGGGTCGAACGCGGCACCACCGCGGACCTGTCCCCCGGCATCCTGCAGACCGGCCCCCACGGCACGCGCCCGGGGAACATCGCCTCGGTCTACCTGCTCACCGCCCCCGCCCACCTGCGCCTGGTGGCCGTCTCCCGACCCGAAGACCTGGGAGTCGAGCATGTCCACACCGGGCCGGTCGATGCCGTCGAGGCCGCCGCCTGGCCCGCCCCTGAGCAGGACCAGGACCACGCTGGCGCCCCCCAGGAGGTCCAGGACGAGCCCCCTCCGCTGGAGGCTGTGGATAGAACTGGCACCCCATCTGGGTTTGGTTTTGCTCTTAAGTCCCCCGCACGTGCACGCAAGGCTGACCTGAGCGGACCCGGGCTACGCCCGGGGCAGAAAACCCCTCATCCGATGCGTCAGGTGCCACCGGACACAGCGTCGGAGGAACCACCGTGGGACTTGAGTGTTACCCCGGCGGGGAAGCAAGAACGCCTGGCCGCCGCCGCGATCTTGCAGCGGCACCTGCCCGTGCTGGGCAGGATCTCCACCGCGCACGTGGCATCCCTGCTGCGCGAATGGCACCTGGCCGGCTGGACCCCCCGCGACGTCCTGACCGCCCTGGGCACCCGGCCCGACGGCACCCCCTGGCGCCACAGCCACGACATCCGCCACGTACCCGGCTGGATCCGCCACCGCCTCGCACCCTGGCGCACCAACCCCACCGACCCCACCAGCCCCGTCGGCCTCTCCCCCACCACCCGGGCGGCCGGCGAAGCCGCCAGGACCCGGGCCCTGACACGCGCCGCCGCCGAGCAGGCCACGGCCGCCGAGACGGCAGCGCGGGCCGCGGCCGCCGGCCCTGCCACCGTGACCCAACTGGCAGCCGCGGCCCGCGCACAGCTGCGCACCCGCCACGACACCCCCGCCACTGTTGCCACAGCAGTGACAACGGAGGCTGCCACGCCAGCCGTAACGCCGGTGTCTGCCACTGCCACTCCTGCCACGTCGAGCCGGGCTGCCACAACGGACTGGCGGACAACTGCCACGGTGGCAGGACCCGTGGATGGCAGCTCATCGGTTGACCGTGCGGCTGACGGCTCTGCCATGGCAGACACGGTTGTCACTGCCATGGCAGCCACGACGGTCGGCGGTGACGCGGTGGCAACGGCCGACATGGCTGCCGCCGTGGCAGCTGACATTCAACGGACGACTGCCGCGCACATCGCCGCCCTGCGCGCCATCGTCCGCAGGCGCTGACACCTGCCACTGTTCGCCGGCTGACACTCGTCGCCGTTCGTGCAGGCGACGTCAGCCGTCATCCAACGTCGGACAGATGGCAGCAATCGGCGCCCCTGCCGAGGTGGCAGGGGCGCCGGACAGCTGGACCGGTCAGCGCACGGCAGCCAACCGGGAGGACTTGAACTGGGTGCGGGCATCGGTCAGCACACGGGCCGCGGTCCGGTCGCTGAGCGTCCAGCCCAGGGCCCGCAGCTGGGCCGCCATCTCCGGCGCGGTCATGCCCATGTTGCCGTTGAGCAGGGCAATCGCGTCCGCCATCCGGTTCTCGGCCGCCGTGCCCGAGGTGGAGTCCTTGGCGGTGGAAGGGCCATGGGGCTCCCGACCGGTGGCACGGGCCGGGTTGCCACGCCGCGTTGCCATCGCCTCGTCCGTCACGTCGATGACCGTCCTCGCCGTCGATGACCGCGTGGCGGCCGCGGTGGCCGCCTTGGCACCCGCCACCGCGACAGCACGCTCGGACGCTCCCGGCGCCGTGGCAACGCGACCGGACCGCGCGGTGGCAGCGACACCCGATGCCGTTCCCGCCGGTGTGGCAATGGCAGTTCCGGTGGCACTGGCAGCGACCCGGGGGCCGGCGGTCGTGGCAGACATGGCAGTGGCGGCTCTGCCGCTGCCACCAGTGGCAGTGGCGGCCGAGGTGGCAGTGGCAGGACGTGCTCCGATGGCACCTGCCATGGCAGGTGTGACGTTGCCACCGCCAATGGCAGCAGTCGTGACATCCACCGTGGCAGTGGCATCCATGGCAGCGCTGCCATGGCTGCCACCGGGGTGGCTGTCCTCGGGCCGCAGCTCGGCTGTGGCAGCCGGTGCCATGGCTGCCGTGACGGCCGTCAGGGTGGCCTGGTCGATGTTCACTCCCCGGGCCAGCAGCCAGGTGCGGGCCGTGTACGGGTCGGTGTGCCCCAGCGCCTGGTACGCCAGGTGCAGGGCGTCCGCGGGGCTCAGACCGGCCAGCGCCCGGACCTCCCGCACGTGGGCCACGGCCTCGTCCGGGCGTGAGATGCCCTCCCGGATCGAGGTGCGCCAGGCGGCGAGGGTCTCCCGGAATGCCACGCCCGGAAGCCAGCGGGGGCCGAACTTCGGGCGGGGGGCCAGCTGGGTGCGTGCCTCCAGGCGGACCCAGCGGCGGATCCGGGCCAGGGTCACGTCCAGCAGCAGAGGTCCGGTCAGGGACATGGCCGGGAAGAAGTACTCGTCGTCCTTGGCCGCGGTGCTCAGCCCGTGCCGGTAGTTGGCCGTGGCCGAGCCCAGGGCGAACATCCAGGTCAGGATGTGGAATGCGCCGCCGGCCTCCCCCCGCCAGGCGGCGAAGGTGACCATGCCCACGCAGACCGCGGCCGCGGCGTCCAGGGCCACGAACGCCAGCCACGCCCAGCCCGGCGACAGGCCCAGGCCCGCCGGGTCGGCGGACCAGCGCACCAGGTCCTGGGAGGACAGGGCGATGGGGGCGACGATGACCACGGTCAGGGCCAGGGCGATGACCGCGGCCAGCAGCCGCATGCCCAGACCGATCGAGGCCTTGCGGGGCCGCGCCGTCGCGTCCGCGGACCGCAGGGCCGGGGTGGGGGTTCCGTCGGGACTTGGGGCAACCTGCACGGGTTTTCCTCCAGGATCAGGTGGGACGGCCCGCGAGAGGGGACGACCGGTGGGTGGGCCCACCGGCGTGCGGGCGTTCCTGTGCCGGGACGGGGTCAGGAGCCGGCGCTCATGTCAGATGGAGGTCCAGCGCGGCTGCGACCAGGGCGCTGCGGTTGGGGGCCTTGGTCGCGGTCACGAGCTGGTCGAGAACGGCCAGGTCGTCCGCGACCAGCCGCATGGACACCTGGACCTGGGCCTCCTCGTGCCGCAGCCGGCGACGGGCGCTGCGTCCACTGAACAGGGACGTGGTCGAGGTCGTGGGCGCGAAGTGCTGCGCCAGCTGCTGGTGGGTCGCGTCCAGCGCACTCAGGACGATCTCGGTGAACGTGGACTGCCCGGTGGCGGCGGTGGCGCGCAGGCGTTCGCGCACCGAGACCGGCAGGTAGACCACGACGACCTGCAGGGCCCCGCTCTCCGGGCGTGGCCGGGCGTTGTGCCCGGTGCGGTGCGACGTCCCCGAGGTGCGAGCCCGTCCGGAGCCGGACGGCGTCGTCCGCGCCGGGGGTGCCGGTCGGGTGGTCGGGGCGGCGTCCGCGGTCGCCGCCGGGGGCCCGGGGTCCGCGGCCGGTTCCGGGACGGGGTCCGGCAGGGGGGCCACCGGTGCCAGCCGCCCGGCCAGGCCCCGGGCCCGGTCGGGGGACTGGCCGAACGCGGCGGAGAGGTTGGCCTGGCCCATCCGGCTGGGCTGGCGCCCCAGAGGCACGTCCTTGCTCATGCGGTCACCGTCTCAGGGGATTCGGCCTCGGCCAGGCGGTTGAGGATCTCGGTGGCCAGGCGTTCGTAGTCGCTGGCCAGGGTGCCGGCGCTGCCCGCCAACTGTTCGCTGGCCAGGCTCGGGTCCCGTCGCCGTTCCCACCAGGACGGTCCGGACAGGACGTCGCGCTCCAGCTCGTGGACGAGCTGGCCCCTCCCCCGTGCGTCCACGGCAGCGGCCTCCACGTGGCGGATCGTCGTGGCCAGGATGCCGCTGTCCACCCCGAGATCCGCGGCCAGGGACTCCCGGGCCTGACGCAGGACCCGGCGGGCCGAGGTGGTCACGCCGAACAGGACCACGCCGAGCAGGGCGAGATCGGGGTTGGTCACCCGGGCCTGGGTGAACCGGCGGGCGACCTCCCGCAGACCGGCCCGGGAGGCGTCGTCGGTCTTGGTGGGGACCAGGACCCAGCGTGCGGCCTCCAGCGCCCCGGCCTGCAGCACGTCGCTGCCGGGCGGACAGTCGATCAGAGTGACGTCGTAGGAGCCGGACAGGGCCGCGATGCTGGCGGTGAGTGACTCGACCCCGCCGCGCCCGCCCAGCCGGCGTGCCTGCAGCACCGCCGCCAGGTCGTGCAGGTGCTCCCCGCCCGCTACGACGTCCAGGCGCGGGCGCACGTCGGTGATCGGTGTGGGTGCCACCCCCGTGGTGGCGGCGGCCTGGAGGCTCGCTCCCTCGTCGGACAGCCCCGCACCCAGGTAGCCCAGGTCGTTGCCGAGGTTGCCCTGCGGGTCGAGGTCCACGGCCAGCACCCGGTAGTCGGCCTCGGCGAACAGGCCGGCCAGGTTGGCCGTGATGCTCGTCTTGCCGACCCCGCCCTTCCCGTTGATCACGGCGATCGTGCGCCGCAGCGCCTGTCTGTCGATGGGCGGGGTCATGGGCTTCCCGATCGTGGTCTCGGTACATGAAGACTGCTGAGCACTTGCTATCGCATCCGGAGCCGTCGTCGTGTCCGACACGCGGCCGGATCACATACCGTTCACCGACGGCCCATGGGAGCGATGTGCACCACATGTTGACACATCACTGTCCGAATGCAGATCCGGCATATGTGGACAGCGTTCCCATCGCGATGATTCAGTGATCGAGAACACACTGCATCAGCGACTTCAGCGCTCTCTGTCCGCAGTGCCGCAGCGGTGCACAACCATGATGAACAGCCGTGCACACACAAAGACGTCCATGCAGTGAAGACAATTCAACAAGCCGATCAGTCAACTCCCTGCTCATTGTCGGATAGCTATCGGATAGCACTGAAGGCATCGTCGCAGCGTGGCCGCGCGATCGGTCCAGGTCCGGCCCGGTGAGGTACTCGCGGGATCGGCGCGGCGCGTCCTCGCCGTGCCGCTGGTGGTCCACATGTGCCCGCGGTGGGACAGGGTGCTCCGGTGGCCCGCGGGACGATCGGCTCTGCCTGGACGTGGCGCGCAGGGTCGCGGCGGCCCCCTGCCGGGGTGCGGCCGAGCCGGAGCCGCCGGATGGAACGCGCTGGGGGTGCTCGCACCCGGGTACGGGTGGTGACGGGGCGGTGGGGGAACCAACCAGTGACCCGCTGTCGTTGACCGGAGGTACCTGTCACGAAGTGGCTACCGTGGGTATCCCAGAAAATGAAGGTCCGGTGCCGGCCGGAGCGGTCTTCTTCAGGTCTCGTCAACGGCTCGTTCTGACAACCCGGAACCCCGGACCTCCGGGAAGATCAATTGGCGTGGATCATGTGGGAAACGCTCTCCCGGCCCTGGATCCAGGATGCTGATCTTGGCTGTGGCCTGCGGTGAAAATCGCAGAGGCGGATCTTTCGATTCTCCTCGACAGAGAGTCCCGCGAAACGGTAGAAACACCGTGCAATCGGTGTTGCACAGGCCGGTTGGCAATGGTTGCTGCGGGCGCCGCTCGGCGCGGGCAGGGTCTCACGTGGGGCGGGAACGTGGAACTCAGCGTGACTGCACGCTCGACGGCATTGGACCGCCCCCCGCGATACATGTGGCTCGTCCGCGTGACCTCGTGGTTGCTGCTGGCCTTCCTCAGTCTGCTCGCCTTCGGCTCGCTGGTCACCATGAACGATCCCGCCTTCACCTCGCAGCAACGGGTGGCCGGGACCCTGGTCACCACCGTGGTCGCGATGAGCTTCGTCGTGCTGCAGTGGCAGCTGCTGCGGAACTGGCACAACCGCTCGACGACGGTCCTGTCGTGGATCGTGGTCGTGCTGGGGCTGACCCTGGTGCCCCTGAGCAACACGTGGTCCCTGCTGGGCATCTCCATCGCCACCGCGATGCTGGTCGCCCCCCGGCGCGCGTCGCTGGCACTGGGCATGGCGGTCTGGGGGGTCGGGGCGGTCGAGGTCGCGGTGGACTCCACCACCTGGGTGACCCGCATCGGCATCCCGCTGACCGCACTGCTGACCGCCGTCCTGCAGGTGACCCTGACCCGGCTGGCGATGGCCCTCATCGAGGCGCACGTCTCGCGGGAGCAACTCGCCCGGCTGCGGGTGGACAGCGAACGGCACCGGATCTCCCGGGACCTGCACGACATCATCGGCCGCACCCTGGTCGCGGCGTCCCTGCGCAACGAGGCGGCCCAGCAGCTGCTGGACCGGGACCTGGAACGGGCCCGGGAACAGCTGGTCCAGGTGCACGAGACGATCGCCCGCGGGCAGGCCCAGCTGCGGCGCCTGACCAGCGGCCCGGTGATCGCCGACCTGTCCGACGAACTCAACTCGGCCCAGGCGCTGTGCGTGCGCCTCGGCATCTCCTGCGACATCGAGGCGGTACCGGTCGAGGACCCGCAGACGGCGATGCTCGCCGCACGGATAGTCCGCGAGGCCGTCACCAACATGCTGCGCCACAGCAACCCCCGGCACTGCGTGGTCGCCCTGGGACGTCAGGACGGCGCGGTGACCGTGTCGGTCACCAACGACGGGGCGGTGCCGACCACCTGCACCCGCATCGCCGGATCCCGTCCTTCCGGTACCGGCACCACCGACCTGCGGGCCCGGGTGGAGTCGTCCGGGGGTGCGTTCGAGGCCGGCTGGCTCAAGGACGAGCGGTACCGCGTGTGGGCGCGGCTGCCGGGCAGTGCGACCGCACCGGAGGAAACGTGAGTCTGCGCATCCTGATCGCCGAGGACATCGACCTGGTCGCCGAGGCCTTCGAGGTGCTGCTCAGCACCGAACCGACGTTCGAGGTCGTCGCCCGCGTCTGCAAGGGCAGCGACGTCGTGGACGCGGTGCGCCTGCACCAGCCCGACGTCGCGGTCGTCGACGTGGACATGCCCGGGATGACCGGCATCGAGGCGGCCGCGGCGCTCACCGCGAACAAATCCCCCTGCCGGGTGCTCCTGCTGACCGCGTTACCGGGCAGCGGGCACCTGCACAGCGCCCTGGCCGCCGGGGCCAGCGGCTACCTGCTGAAGTCCACCACGGGCGCCCGGCTGATCGAGGCCATCCGGTCGGTGGCCCTGGGCCGCACCGTGATCGACCCGGAGCTGGCCGCCGACGCGCTGCGGATCGGACCCAACCCCCTGACGGACCGGGAGCGCGACATCCTGCGCCTGCTGGACGACGGCCACAGCACCGACGACATCGCCGCCCACCTGTTCCTGTCCCGGGGCACGGTGCGCAACTACCTGTCGAGTGCGATGGCCAAGCTCAACGCGAGCGGGCGGATCGAGGCGATCCACGCCGCCCGGACCAACGGCTGGATCTGACCGGGGTCCACGAAGCGGCCGGGGTCCACGGACGGCTCGGGCTCGCCGCAGGGTGTGCGCCGCAGCCAGCACCGACGGTCTCTCCTCCCGCGAATGGGTGGCGATGTTCGCCCATCGTGGGGGTATGAGCGAAGCCCCTGGCCTGTCCGGCGACGACGGCCCCACGCTGGGGGTGCGTGAGGCCCGGGACGCTTGGACCGGGCCCGGGCGCCGTCAGGCGTCCGGGGTAGGGACACGGGCTGCGCGGGAAAGTATCGAGAGAGAGAAGTCCACGGTCCGTGCGCAGTCGGGGATACGCCATTCCCGGGCGCGGTGGACGCTGTTTCCCGATATTTCACCGCCGCGTTCCTCCTGGGCGGGGTCCATGGGCGTGACGCCGTCGTGCCGGTGCGGTGCGTACTGGACGGCACCGGGCGCGCGGGAGTGTTCGGTGGTGGCGAAGAGGGGGTGACCGCGGGCCGGGGCGCGGCCGCCGCGGTCCCGGACCGGGTGCGGCCGCGGCGACGGACGTCTCACGTCGCCGTCCGGCCGGCGGGCTCGGATCCGGAGGGGAGGGAAGGGGGAGACAAGTGCAGTGCGAGGAGAAGGCGCTGGTGGGAACAGGTGCCAGGTGCTGCTAGGAGCCGTGGTGCGGTGTGCGGTGGTGCTCGTCGACCGGGCCGGCGGGGGAGGGGTCCCGCGCCCAGGGCGTCTCAGCCGCAGCCGACCCAGAAGGAGATGAAGCTGCAGTTCGGCAGCTCGGGGCCGGTCGGGTTCTGGTCGGCGGACAGCTCGTGGAGATCGGCGAGGTTCATCGTGGTTCTCCGTCCCGAGGAAGGTTCCTGCGTGTGATGAATACCTTCCCGGAATCGGCGTCACGGCAGTAGAAGGCGCTGTCACCACAGCGACATGACAAACCTCAGGAATCCCGCAGGACATCTGCTGGTCGAGGGCTGCGTCCCGCTGCGGACAGTGATTTCCGACGGGTCGGCGACCCCGCAGCGCTACCGGAGCCGGGTGGTCGCCGGGGTTCGCGGCGTGAACGGGGTCGCGGCCGGCTGCTCACTGGGGACGGACGTGACCAGCCCCAGCAGGTCGCCCAGAGCGGTTCCGGGGTCCGCGGCCAGGGCCACGAGCAGCCCGGCCGATCCGGTCGCCAGGTCGCACGAGCAGCGCAGGTGGTGGTCGCCCAGGGCGAGCAGACCGCCGTCCTCTGCCCGCGCCTGCGGGGACGTCGGCCCGGCGGCCTCCGGGTCCGGTGAGCCGGGGCCGGTCGGGGGTGGGCAGCACTCCCGGGGCCGGGTGTGTTCCCGGCGCAGGGTGTACCAGGACAGCCGGCGCCGGTGCTCGGCGACCATGGGGTGACCGTCCGGGCTGAGGGCATCCAGCACGCACGCCAGACCGGCGCGTCCGGACAGCAGCCCCCCGAAGATCGACACCGGCCGGGCGCAGCTCGCCCGCACCCCGGCGACGATCCGGGTCAACAGTGCGTGCTCCCGCGGAACGCCATCCCCGTCCCGATCCCCGCCCCCGTCCCGATCCCCGCCCCCGTCTTGAGCCCCGGCCCCGTCGTGCCATTCGGCCCTGTCCCGATCTCCTTCGAGCAGCCGTGCGGCCAGCAGCCCGGTGGCCGCGCTTCCCCGACCCAGGTAGGGCAGCACCGAGGTGTCCTCCAGCATGAGCAGGCAATCGCCGGTCCACTGTGCCCGCCGGAGCTCCCGGTGCAGGGCCGTCCGCGCGGCGCCCAGGGCCTCGGGGGCGCTGAGCAGGCCGTGCCGTTCGTGCAGGGTGAGCAGGGCCAGGCCGACCCCGGCCCAGCCGTCCACCAGGCCCGGCCGGTACCCCGCGGGTTCGGCCCCATCCGCAGGAGCTCGGGCCAGGTCCGCGGCCGCCCCGGCGGCCAGGGCCCTCAACACCGGGCGTTCGAGCCGGTCCGCCAGTTCGGCCAGCAGCACGGCACGTCCGGCCAGGCCGTGACGCCACCAGGGCAGGTCGGCCGGTGCCCCGGCCTCGGCGCCCAGGACGAACCGGTCCACGACCTCGGCGGCCGCGGCCCGGTCCCCGAGCCGGGCCAGGGCCCAGGCCACGCCCTCGGCCCCGGAGCCCGCTCCCCGCGGGAACGGGCCGTTCGCCCGGGCCGCGGTGGCCAGCCAGTGCGTCCAGGCGACCTCCCGAGGCTGGCCGCACCGGTCCAGGGCCAGCAGCGTCCCGGCCGCCCCGTGCAGCAGCCCCAGTCCGCCGCGGGGGCAGGAGAACTGCTCGACGTCCCCGGGGAACAGCCGGTCGGTGCGCTCCGGCGTGGCCGATCCCGCGATCCCGCGGGCCAGATCGGCGGCCTCGGGCACCACCGGGTTCCCGCAGTTCGGAGACGTTCGCGACGCCCGGGGGAGTCCGTTCGCCGAGGGGATCGACGGTTCGTGCGGGGTCACGGTCCGGGCCCCGACCGGCTGGACGGTCGGCGGGACGCCGAGGTCGGCCAGCCCCACCCGCCACAGCTGGTCCTCCAGGTCGGGCCGGTGGTGCAGCACCGGGGTGAGCGGGTTGACGAGCATCGCACGCACCCGGTCCAAGCTGCGCAGGTCCGCGGCCGGGTCCACGGCCCCGGCCGCGTCCACGCTGAACCCCGGGGTGGCCACCCCGCGGGTGACCCCGTGGCCGTCGATCGCGCAGGACTCCAGGTCGACCAGCACGACGCGGTCCTGGGACTCGATCAGGTTCGCCGGCTGCACGTCGCGGTGCACCACCCCGCGGGAGTGGAGCACGTCCAGCGCCTGCCGGGACCGCTCCATCACCTGGGACACCCAGGACAGGTAGTCCGCCCCGTCCCGGTGCCCGTCCAGCTCGGGGCGGATCAGCGGGTGCCTGCGGGTCAGGGAACCGCCCAACGACACGCCCTCGATCCACTCGCTCACCAGGAAGTCGCTGTCCCCGACCACCAGGTACTCCACCGGTTCGGGGGTCGCCCCGCTGCCCGCGAGCCGCTCGAGGGCAGCCAGTTCGTGCCGCAGACGGGTGCACGCATCGGTGCCGTCGATGTCCAGGCCCGCGTGGTGCCTGGCCTCCTTCAGCAGCACCACGGTGCCGTCCGGGCGCCGGGCCCGGTAGACGCCCCCCGCGTTGGACCGGTGCACCAGGCGGACGTCGCTGACGTCGAGCACGTGGGCGGCCTCGGCGGACCGTGCGGCTTCGCGCAGCCGCCTCACGTAGGGCGGGTCCGTGTCCCGGGCGTCCGTGCGGCGTCCCCGCACGTCCGGCACCGACGCCCCGTCGAGCTCCACGGCCGGCACCACGTGCCCGTCCGCACCGGTGGTCCACCGTTCCCGGAACGCGCCGTACCGCAGGAACACCGGAGCCCCGGGCACCGCGAGCTCACCGAGTACCCGGGGAGCGGGCCGCCCGTGCAGCACCGCGGCGAGCCGCTCGGTCAGCGGCTCCAGCAGGTCGGGATCCGGGTAACAGGTCACCACCTTGCCGCTGCCCGAGGGCGCCGCGTACTTCAGCTGCGAGGCCAGCACCAGCCCCCGGCTGCGCAGCGCCTTGAACGGCACCGCCAGCTCCCGGCACACCCGCCAGCACAGGTCCACGACCTCCCCGGCGTGGGCGGGCAGGGCGGCCACGTGCACCTTCCAGCCCTGCGCCGCCAGCTGCGGGCCCTCCGCCTGCGGGTACAGCACCAGCCACGGTCCCTGCTCGGCGCGCTGCCAGCCGGCGGCCTCGGTCCGTGCGGCCGGGAGCATCTCCTCGTCCAGCAGCGGGGACCCCGCGGTCCAGGGGACATCGAAGAAGGGCCCGGGGAGCACCGCCAACTGCAGGTACCGCTGATCCACGCGGTGAATCTAGGGCCGTCCGGTTCCGTCCGGTGTGCGGTTCGGCGGACCGGTACGTCCGTGACGCACCGGTCCCCGCCGTTCCGGGCTGTTCCGAGCTGTTCCCCTCGCCGTCCGGGTCCACCGGGCCTGTGCCGGTTCACCGGTCCTGTGTCCGGCCCGGCTGCTGCCGAGCTCGTGGCACCCCGCGTCCAGGGCTCGACCTACCGGGCCGGCTCCTGCGCCCGGGGCTGGTCCTGGGCACTCGATTGTTCTTGTGCGCCGGCCTGCTCCCGGGGCACGCCGTCCGGTCCGTCCTGCCGACGCCGGGCACGGGCCCGCCGCTCGGCCAGCGCCAGGGCGAACGCCGGGAGCAGCGTGATCGCGGTGGTGACCAGCACCCACACGCAGGTCCGGGCGAACGTGGCGGGCACCAGGCCGTGGTGGGCCACCGCCTGCCGGTGCAGGATCACGCTGATCAGCGCGGTGGCCGCGGCGCCGCCGATCCGCTGCAGCAGGTTCAGCTGGGGGGACGCGTCCGGGATCGAGCGGGCCGGGATCGACTCGAACGCCCGGGTCATCGCCGGCACCACGGTCAGGCCGATGCCCGCCCCGCGGACCACCAGGCTCGCGCACAGCAGCAGGTACGAGGTGTCCGCCCGCAGCATGGTCAACGGCACGGTCGCGGCCACGGTCATCGAGATGCCGCACATCATGATCATCCCGCCACTGAATCGCTTCATGATCTTCCGGGAGGTCAGTCCCGAGATGACCACGCCGACCCCCGCGGTCGACAGGAGCAGCCCGGTGGTGACCGGGGACTCCCCGCGGGCCGCCTGGAAGTACAGCGGGATGATCACCATGGGGCCGTACAGGATGAACCCGAGGAAGAACACGTTCAGGCTGGCCCAGCTGTAGACGGGGTGCGCGTACAGGCGCAGGTCCAGCAGCGGGGTGCGCGCACGCAGCTCGCGGACCACGAAGCCCACCCCGCACAGCACCGAGACACCCAGCGGGATCAGCACGTCCACGGAGAGCAGGGACGCACCCGAGGCGAAGGCCTTGATCGCCAGGACCGCGGAGACGGTCGTCGCCGACCCGGTCACCAGACCCACCACGTCCAGGCGACGCCGGGCGCGGGCCTCGGCCGGGTCCGGGGCCACCCCGCGGGCGGTCACCGCGAGCATCAGCGCGCAGAACGGGACATTCACCCAGTAGATGGCCGGCCAGCCGAAGTTCTGGATCAGCAGGCCACCGACGGTCGGGCCCAGCAGCGGGCCGATCAGCATGACCGAACCGTTCAGCGCCTGCACCCGGCCCAGCTGTTCGCGGGGCACCCCGCGGGTGAGCAGGATCGTCGCGGCGGGGGTGAGCACCCCGGCCGCGGCCCCGGCCACGACCCGCCCGCCGATCAGGGCGACCAAGGTCGGGCTCAGCGCGCAGAGGGCCGATCCGGCCGCGAACAGCGCGGTGGACCCGGCGAAGACCCGCTTGGCCCCGAATCGGCCGGTCAGCCAGGCCGTGGTCGGCATGGTCGCGGCCAGGGCCAGCAGGTAGGCGGTGACCACCCACTGCACCCGGTCCAGGGCCCCGAACCGGGCCGAGGTGGCGTTCAGCGAGACGTTGACGACGGTGGTGTCGATCAGGGCCAGCAGCGAGCCGGCGACCGCGACCACCACCGTGGCCGCGTTCGGGCCGCCACCGCGGGCCGGCGGGGACGCGGGGGCCTGCCCCGGGTCCTGGGCGCCTGTCCCGGTGGCCTCGGCCGGTGCCTGCGCGGGAGCCGCGGCGGACGTCCGGTCGGTCTCGGCCGGCGCGGTGCGGGGCGAGGGCAGGGCCGGTGCCCCGGTCGGGGTTGTGCTCGTCGGGATGGTCGTGCCGCTCAGGGCGGTCGTGGCGGCCGGGGCGAGCGGCACGGGGACGTGGGGGGAGGCGCCGACGTCGTCGCCGGCACGGGGGGTGGTCTCGACGGTGGTCATGGCGGGTCCTCAGGTGGTGGGACGGGGCGGGACGGGGGAGCTGGCCGGGGCGCCGGTCGTGGCCGCGTCGGTGACCAGCCGTTCGACGTCGTCGAGGATCGCCTCGGCGGCGTCGCGGGCGCCCTCGCGGCGGCGGCAGGACAGGGTCAGCTCGATGCCGTGCCGGGTCTGGCAGGAGCTGATGAACATCTCCGCGTAGGGGACCAACATCGGCAACGTGTAGAAGCGGTCCGGGGTGAACTCCCCGGTGCGGAACCGGTCCAGGTCCACCTGGCCGTGGTCGGAGACGATCATGCTGCAGGCGAACCGGCTGTCCCGTGGCCCGCAGCAGTCGTCCAGGGTGTTGGCGAAGGGGTTGGTGCGCCGGAAGTCCCGGCCCAGCAGCTCGACCTCCCGCTTGCGCTTGAGCGCGCCCAGGAGCTCCAGGTGCAGCCGGCGCCAGGAGTCCTCCCGGCGCACGTCCAGCAGCAGCTGCGCGCTGAGGTTCGCCGTGGAGCGCACCGACCGGTCGTGCCGGCGCAGGTCCACCGGAACGATCATGCGTCCGGCGTCCCCGCGCAGGTGCCGGGAGACCCCCGCGGCGATCCGGGCGGTCATCGCCGAGGCCTGCATCGGCAGGAAGCGGCGCACCCACAGCGCCGGTTCCGGGGTGAGGTCCGGAGCCGGGGCGCCGGCGGGGTTCAGGATCGAGGCGAAGCTGGTGGCCAGGGTGTCCGACGGGTCCTGGTCGGTGCCGGAGGCCCCGGGGGCGGGCCGGGCCGGGCCGGCCAGGGCCAGGAAGTGCGTGTCGTCCACCGTGGACGGCGCCCCCACCGGTTCCTCGTGGCGCAGCACCCGGAAGATGTCGGCCATCCACTGCTGCAGGCCGCGCCCGTCCGTGGCGATGTGGCTGACCCGGAACACCACCCGCGTCCGCTCCCCGGGGAACAGCCCCACCTCGCAGATCGGCCCGGACGCCACGTCGATCGGGCGGTGGAAGAACGGGGCGTCGAACTCCCCGTCCCCGGTCTCCCCGTTCTCGGCGCCGAGGGCCGGGTTCTCCGCACCGGATGTCCGGTCCCCCGCGCCGGGCGTCCGGTGCGGGTCGACGACGACCGGGGGAACCGGGCCGCCGCCGCGCCAGACCTTGCTGTAACGGGTCACGGCCAGCCCGGGGTTCGCCCGGGTGGCCACCTCGACCGCCTCGACCAGGGCCTGGTGGTCGAGGGTCCCCGGCCCCTCGACCACGGTCTGGATCAGCGGGCTGGCGCCCTGCATCGCCGCGATCAGGTACGCCCGCTCGATCTGGGAGATCTCCCGCACGTACCCCGGTCCGCCCGCGCGGGCCGGCCGGGGACGAGGCCGGGTGACGGCGATGGCCTGGGTGCTCATCACGCCTCCTGTCCGGTGCCGAGCAGGCCCGGGTCCAGCACCCGGCGGGGCCGGGCGCCGTCCCGGGAGGTCCACCAGCGCACGGTGGGGGTGTCCTCACAGGCCAGGGCCAGGTGGCTGCCGTCGCCCAGCCGGGTGCTCAGCAGCTGGTAGCCGCAGGCGGCCCGGCGCCAGCCGGCCCGCCACAGGGGCAGCCTGACCCCGGCGAAGGTCTCCTTGGTCAGGTGCGAGACCTTGATCAGCGCCTCGGACTCGGCGAAGTCCCGCAGGGACGCCGGCACCCCCTCGGGGAAGCCCAGCAGCTCCCCGAGCCAGGCCATGGCCAGCGGGCGGACCCGCTCGTCCTGCAGGTCCACCCCCACCCGGGGCCCGCCCGAGAGCGCCACCACGCCGAGGCCCCCGCAGTGCGCCACCGAGGCGTGCACGCCTCGGTCGGGCCAGCCCCAGCGCCGGTGCTGGTCCTGGACCGGGGCGGTGCGCTGGTCCGTCCCGTACAGGGCACCGGCGGCCTGGGTGACCAGGTACCGCCCGGCCGCGGAGAGCGGGTTGCCCATCGCGTCCCGCGGGGTGTGGCTGCGCAGGGAGATCAGGACGTCCAGGGTGTGCGGGTCCGGCCGGGCCGGTGCGCCCCGGGGGGTGGGCACCAGGGCGACCGGGCCCTGGCGCGTCGGGGTGCTCATGCCCCCACCTCCAGCACGGTCGCGGCGTAGCTGCCGCCGTAGGCGAAGGAGGACAGCAACAGAGTCGAGGACCGCTCGGCCCCGACCAGGGGGGTCCGGGCACCGAGGGCGGCGACCAGCCCGAGGCCGCCGGCGCAGCCGTAGGTCTCCCCGAACTGCTCCTTGGGGGCGCTCACGGCGGCACCGGACAGTCCGGCCAGGGCCAGGGCCCGGGTCTCCGCCTTGTCCACCCGGTGCACGCCCGAGGCTGCCGCGACCACGGCGTCCACGTCCTGCACCCCGGCCTCGGCCATCGCCGAGGTCATCGCCCGCGCCCAGGCCTGTCCGTCGACGCCGATCCGGCCCAGGCCGGCCGGCTCGCCGGAGGCCCCGAAGCCGCCGATGCGGGCCAGCACGGTCGCGCCGTTCGCCTCGGCCGCCTCGGGCGACTCCAGCAGCACGGCGGCCGCGCCCTCGCTGATCACGGTGCCGGTGCGCCCGTACGGGGTGACCACCCCGGTGCGCGCGTACCCGGGCAGGTGCGCGTTCGTGGCCACGGCCAGGTCGGGGAACTCGTCCGCGGCCACCACCATGATCCGTTCGGCCGCGCCGCGCGCGATCACCCGGGCCGCCAGCTGCAGGGCGAGCACGAAGCTGGTCCCGCCGTTGGCGATGGTGGCGTTGTAGCCGCGGTACCGGTTGAGCATGGCCAGGTGCCCGGCGGCGGCGTTGACCACCGTGTTCGGGAAGATCAACGGATTGCCGCCGCTGATCCCGGAGTCCAGCACCCCGCGGTGGAACTGCTGCACCGAGGAGATCGGCCCGTAGCCGGTGGCGAAGATGACCCCGGTCTCCTCGGCCGCGGCCCGGGAGGGCTTGCCGTGCCGGGCGTACAGGTCGTTGACCGCCGAGGCGGCCAGGATGCTCATCGCGTCCATCCGCCGGGCCCGGGCCGGATTGATCTTCTTGGCGAGCAGCCGGGTGTCTGCGCGTCCCACGACCACCTCACCCAGCCCGGGAACCTCCTCGCGGGACCGGAAGCAGGCCTGCCGGCTCGCCACGGCGTCCAGCAGCGCGGCGGTGTCGGGCGCCGAGCCGGCCAGGCCGGCGACCCCGGTCACTACGACCTCGCGGGCCGGGGCGGCGGTGCGTCCGGTCCGGTACCCCGGGCCGGTCAGCACCACCGAGGCGTTGTTGCCGCCGAACGCGAACGAGTTCGTGACCACCACCGAGGGGCTGGCGTCCCGGCCGGTGTCCGGGACGATGTCCAGGCCCGAGTGGTCCTGCACGCCACGGGTGTTGATGGTCGGCGGCAGCATGCCCCGGTCGATCGCCAGGACGCTGCAGACCGCTTCCACGGCCCCGGCCGCGCCGAGGGTGTGCCCCACGACCGACTTCGTGGAGCTGGCCGGCGGCACCGAGTCCGCCCCGAAGAGCAGCTTGAGGGCCTTCGGCTCGACGGCGTCGTTGGTGGGGGTGCCGGTGCCGTGCAGGTTGATGTAGTCCACGTCGGCCGGGGTCAGGTCGGCGGTGCGCAGCGCCTCGGCCATCGCGGCGCAGGCGCCCTTGCCGCCCGGGTCCGGGGCGGTCTGGTGGTACCCGTCGCTGGTCAGGCCGTAACCGCCGACCTCGGCGAGCACCCGGGCCGCCCGCTGCTCGGCCGACCTCGTGGTCTCCATGATCATGAAGGCGGCGCCCTCGCCGAGGGTCAGCCCGGCCGAGGCCGACATCGGCGAGCAGGGCTCGGAGTCCAGGGCGCCCAGCGCAGTGAACCCGAAGTGGGACAGCGTGGCCAGGGGGTCCACGCCCCCGCAGACCACGTAGTCCACGTCCCCGTGCCACAGGAGCTCGGCCGCGTAGCCGATGGCCACGGAGCTGGCGGCGCAGGCGTTGGACAGCACCACGCGTGGCCCGCGCAGGTCGAACTCGGCGGCCAGGAAGTCCGCGACGCTGGCGACCCCGGAGGTGGCGGCCGGCAGGGCGTCCAGCACGCCGGTGGACACGACCTTGCGGTGCACCTCCTCCAGGGTGGGCATCGCGCCCAGGCTGCTGCCCACGACCAGGGCCACGCGTTCGCGCGGGACGGCGTCCAGGTCGATCCCGCTGGAGTGCAGGGCCTCGCGCAGGGCGGTGGTGGCCAGGCTGTAGCAGCGGTCCTGGTCCGCCGGCTGGGGGCTGGTGACCATGCCGGCCCAGTCGGTGAGGATCTCGGTGGTGTCGAACAGGGTGTTCTCACGGATGCCGGTGACCCCCGACGTGATGGCCGCCCAGCACTTCTCGGCGTCGTCGCCGGCTCCGGTGATCAGGCCGATCCCGGTGACGGCGACGTTCGGCGCGCTCATCAGCCGATCCTGGTGTGCGAGGAGCGGGCGATGACGCGGGGCAGGGACACCGTGCGCAGCACCTGCACCCGGTCGCCGTCCTGTGCGGACAGCGCCAGGCCGGAGGCCCAGAAGGGCGAGTCGAGCAGCGCGAAGAGCAGCTCCTCATCGGGGTTGGCCGAGGGGGTGCGCCAGATGACGGTGCCGACCCGGACGTCACCGGCCAGGACGGCGTCGCCCACGCCGACGCCGGCGCCGGCCGGGGCGACCAGGGGGGAGATCTTCGCCGACCCGGCGGTCGGCTTGCTCAGGTGCTCCGAGCCGCGGAACTCCCCGATTCGGTCCCAGCTGATCGTCCAGGACAGGTCGGCCTCGACGACGGACAGGCCCGTCGCGCCCTGGTGGTAGTAGGGCACGCCGGCCTCGGCCTGCACCCGGGCCAGGCCGCGCGCGTCCACCGGGCCGCCGTCCTGGGCGACCGCGGCCGTCAGGACCGCCGCGTACACCTGCTCGGGGGCCTGGGACAGCAGCAGGTAGCCGTACTCCCCGGTGGTGCCAACGCGGGCCAGGTACGCGGGCTCGTCGGTGCCGGGGACGGTCACCGTGGTGATCGAGTGCAGGGTCACCCCGGAGATGTCGAAGTCGACGAAGTCGGCCGCCACCGCCCAGGCCTGCGGGCCCTCGAACGCGGTGGCACCCCAGCCCTGCGGGTTCACCTCCACATTCACGTCCCCGGAGGTGTCCAGGCCCTGCAGGTACTCCTCGAACTGGGCGGTGGTCATCGGGGTGCGCGGCAGCAGCCAGCTCTCTTCGCCGAGCTCCAGGTGCAGCACCAGCGCGAAGGGCGTGCCGTCGTCGTTCAGCGCCAGGGCCTCCCGGGTGGTCTCCGGCTCGACGAAGTCGCTGGCCTTGGACAGGAACTGGTCGAGCAGTGCCAGCCGGTCGTCACCGGTGACGCGCGCCAGCGGGGCGGTGATCGGGTACACGCCCACCGTGGTGCGCACGGTCGTGTAGTCGGCCACCTCCTTCGACACGCCGGTGAGGTTCTCGGGAAGGTCCAGGGTCGCGGTCATGGTGATCAGTGCCTCTCTGTGCTCGAGGGACGTGCCGGCATCACGGGACGGCGCCGTCGGGGTGGTGCGGGGACGTGCGCGGGACGAGGCGTGCGGGACAGGGCGTGCGGGACGGAGCCGACGGCGCGGGACGGGACCGGCGGCGGGTGGGGCAGTGCGGGTGAGGTGGTGCGGGTCAGGTCACCGGGGGAGGTCCGGCCAGGGGGACCGGGGCGGCCGGATCGTCGACGACCCGGAACGCCCAGGTGCTGCTCGTGCGGGGGGTACCGGTGCCGTGGGGGGGCAGGGCCTGGACGAGGCAGCCCACGAGCAGCCCCGCGGGCGTGGAGCGCACCACCAGTTCGGCGTCGGCCGGGGCGTCGGGACCGGGACGGCAGTCCAGCCACCGTCCGTCGGCCAGTTCCACCCACACCTGCGGTGCCCAGCACTGCCAGGTCTGCTCGGTGCTGTGCTCCCAGGTGCCTTCGGGCGCCGGGACCCGGACCCGGGCACCGCGGGCGGTGTGCGGGGTGAGCCACAGCGCCACCTCGCCCCTCGCGTCCGGGTGGTGCAGGTCGACCGTCACCGGTGCACCGGGGCCGGCCGCCTCCGGCAGGGACAGCTCCCAGCCGATCCGCAGCTCGGGGCAGTGGATCCCCAGCGGGTGCTTGGGCTCCCAGGTCACCCGCGGCATCAGGCCCCAGCCCACGCCGGTGCCCCGGTCGTAGCGGTTGTGTTCGGTGGTGACCCACATGCCGGCGGCCCAGGTCGGGTTGCACACCAGGGGACGCCGGTGCGGGTACGGGCTGCGCAGCACCCGGGTGCCGTCGCAGGTCCAGTTGGTGACGCCCCCGGCCCGGGGGGTCAGCCGCACCTCGTGGCGGGTGCCGTCGGCGGAGCGCACGTCGTGGCCGGTGACGTCGTGGCCGGTGACGCGGGGTCGGTCGCCGTCCTGGCGTGGGGTGCTCACCCGCACGTGGGTGTCGAACCGCACCGCGGTCTCGAGCCCGGGTTCGGGTCGCCGGTCGAGCATGCGGGCGTGGACCAGGCCGGTCGCGGCGCTGACCGGGACGGTGACCTGCACGCTCTCGTCGGCGCTGGTCCAGGTCAGCTCGCTGCCCACGGGCGGGCGGTGCGCGGCCGCGACGATCTCCGAGGCGTCCCGCACCCCCAGCCCCAGGCCGATCGGGTGCACCTCGGTGCCCTCGGCCCCGCGCAGGCGCAGGGTGCCCTGCCGCAGGCCGATCGCGTGGAAGACGCGCCCCACCGGCGCGGTGGAGACGAACTCCTGGCGCAGCCGGCCGCCGACCAGGGTGATCGTGCCCACGAGTTCGGTGGACCCGTGCCGCTCCACCACGCGCACCCCGTCGCTCACCGGTGTGATGTGCAGGTCGCAGGGGTACGGGTCGCGCCAGCCCGCCACCCGGTCCGGGTGACAGCTGGGCCAGGTCGAGGTGAGCACCGGGCCCAGGTGGGCGGGGGTGAGGAGCCGGACGGTCCCGTCGGCCCCGTCCACCTCGCCGCTCAGCTCGGGGGTACCGAATCGGTAGGTGCGCGGGTCCGGGCGCGCCGGCTCCAGCACGCGCGGGGTGATCTGCAGGTCCCGGATCGTGCCGTCCTTGTACTGCAGCTTGGCCCAGGTCACGGTCCCGGTGTCCACCGCGATGTCCGCGGACAGCAGCAGGTCGTCGAGCACGAGCCGGTAGGACGCCGTGCGGACCCCCTGCCTCATGACCAGGTCCGAGCCGAGGGTCTCGCCGCGGTCCTCGGTCAGGCAGGCGAAGGACTTGACCCGGCGTAGCCGGACGAGGAACTCCTCGCCCAGACCCGGCAGCACCGCGATCAGGATCAGCGGGATGTAGTTGTACAGCTCGACATTGCCGTCCTCCCCGGGGCGGGGCACGCCCACGGACAGGCAGCCCACCCGCCGATACAGGTGGAACGCGGCCCGGTTCGCCGGGTTGACGGTCAGCCGCAGCACCAGGTGCCGGGCCTCGAACATCCAGGTGATCGCGCGGGCGAAGATCTGGCCGGTCAGCATGCCGTTGCGCTGTGCGGGGACGACGAAGAGCATGTCCGCGATCAGCTCGCCGGGGCCGGCGCAGCGTCGTCCGGTGGCCCGGAACAGCCCGAAGGTGCCCACCACCTCGTCGCTGTCGTCGACGGCCACGAAGAACGCGGCGGTGCCTCGATCGGTGAGCTCACGCTCGAAGTCCTGCGCCGTGATACCGCCCGCAACCGGGTTGGGGCTGTCCGGATGACGGTTGTAGAGCGCGGCGATGCTCTGCGCGTCCTCCGCGCGGTAGAGGCGGACCGTGACGGGCACGTGACTCTCCTCTCTGGGTGTGGTCGGGCTCTGCGGTGTGGTCGGGCTCTGGGGTGTGGCCAGGTCATGGGGCAGGTGGGGCCTTGGTGGGTCCACCGGGGCGGCGGGCGGTGATGCCGGGCTGACCGCCCGCGGCGCCTCAGCGGGGGCGTTCGGTGACGATCAGGGATCCGGCGGCCGCGACCTCACGGCCGACGCTGGCCCTGACGTCCACCGACCGCAGTCCGCCCAGCCGCTGGCCGATCCGGGCCTCCAACAGCAGTTGGTCGCCGGGCACCACGAGCCGGGAGAACTTCATCTTGTTGATCGAGCCCAGGTAGCCCACGGCCGCGGAGGAGTCGTCCCCACCGGCCGCGTCGGGCGCCTCGACGATCTCCGAGACGTAGACGACGGCCACCAGCTGGGCCATCGACTCGACGATCATCACCCCGGGCATGATCGAGTGATCGGGGTAGTGGCCGGCGAAGAACGGCTCGTTGACCGAGACGCTCTTGATGCCGCGCCCGGACACCCCGGGCACCACGTCGTAGGCGCGGTCGATCATCAGCATCGGCCAGCGGTGCGGCAGCATCCGCTTGATCTCGTCGGATCCGTAGCGGTAGCGCTGGACCTCGGACTCGGGGCGGCGCTGGCGCGCGACCAGAGGCCTCGTGGTGTCCACCGGTGGAGTGGTGTCCACAGACGGAGCGGTGTCCAGGACGGGGGTCTGGGGTGCCACGGTCAGTCCTGACGGGCTTCGATGAAGTCGACCAGGGCGTTGATCGAGCCGAAGGCCTGCACGTCGTCGTCGCTGATCGAGACGCCGAACTCGTTGTTGACCATGACGACGATCTCGAGGGTGTCCAGCGAGTCCATCTCCAGGCCGCGGCCGAACAGGGGCTGGTTGTCCGAGACGATCTCCGGTTCGGTCTCCAGGCCGAGCCGCTCGATGATCATGCTCTTGATCTTCATGGTCTTCTCCAGGCGATCGCTCGCCTGGGTGTGCAGCTCGTCGTAGGTCAGGGTGCTGGACATGGATCTTCCTCTCGGGACGACGGGACGGACAAATATGGACGAAAAGGGCACTCGGGGGATGGGGCGGGGATGGACAGGGCGGGGAGGACGGGCAGGGAGGGGAAGGCGGGTATGCGGTCGGCCTGGGGGGCGACCGCCCGGTGATCAGCCGGTGATCATCCCACCGTCGACGGTGAGGACCTTGCCGGTGACATAGGACGCCGACGGGGAGGCCAGGAACGTGACCGCCTGGGCGACCTCGGCGGGGGTGCCCACCCGGCCCAGCGGGATCGCCCGGCAGGCCTCGGCCAGGGTCGCCGCCGGGACCTTCTTGACCATGTCGGTCTCGATGAAGCCCGGGGCCACGACGTTGACCCGGATCCCGCGGGAGGCGACCTCGTAGGCCAGGGACCGCGCCATCGCGATCACCCCACCCTTGCTCGCCGAGTAGTTGCCCTGGCCCGGCCGGCCCGCCACCCCGCTGGTGGAGGAGACCATGACGATCGAGCCGCCCGTGGCGTACATGTGCTTGGTGGCCTCCCGGGCGGTGAAGAAGGTGCCGGTGAGGTTGGTGGAGATCACCTGGTTCCACTTCTGCTGGCTCATCGCGGCCAGGTGCCCGTCGGCGGTGATCCCGGAATTCAGGACGGCCACGTCGAGGTTCTTCCAGGTGGTGCGGATGGTCTTGAACATCGCGACCACCTCGGCCTCGTCGGCGATGTCCGCCTTGATGACCAGGGCCCGGCGGCCGAGGCTCTCCACCTGCGCGGCGACCTGCTCGGCCTTCTCGGCCTTGCTCCGGTAGTTGATCACCACGTCGCAGCCGTGGCGGGCCAGGCTGATCGCGATGGCCTCGCCGATGCCCCGGGAGGCCCCGGTGACCAGGGCGGTGGTGCCCTCGGGGAACAGGCCCACGGTGGGGCGGTCCAGGGTCGTCTCAGTCACGGTGTACCTCCGTCTGGGGGCCGGCGAGGTGCCGGCCGGGGTCGAAGCCGTCGACCGTCAGTCCCCGGTCCTCGGCGATCGCGGCACGCAGGACCTCGGCCGCCACCGCCAGGTCCAGCACACCCAGGCCGAAGGGGGAGAAGACGGTCGTGGCGTTCTCGGGGCGGGCCAGCGGCGTGCGGCCGCTCAGCAGTTGCCCGAGGGTGGCGTGGATGAAGGCCCGGTGGTCGAGCTCCTGCTCGGCCTTGTGCAGGGAGGTCTGCTCCCGGCAGACGTGGTCCACGTCGTCGACCACGTTGTAGCTGCGCAGGATCGAGGAGGTGCTCAGGTCGCGCAGCGACAGGTGCAGGATCACCTGGCCCGCGGGCCGGTCCGGGTGGTCGCCCAGGTCCAGCCAGTACGTGGAGTCGGTGGTGGCGATGCTGACGGTCTCGGCCCGGGCCAGGACCCGGTCGACGTCGGCGACCTCGACCACCAGGTGCGGGTACCAGTCGCGCAGCTTCGCGGCGAACGCCTGGGCGTGCTCGGTGAGCGTGTCGCACAGCACCACGGTGCGGATCTCGGGGTGCACCAGGGTCAGGAAGGCCATCACCCGCTGGTTGATCGTCCCGCAGCCGATCAGACCGGCGGTGCGCACCGTCCGCTCGCCCTGCAGGAAGTGGCTGGCCAGCGCGGCGCTGGCGGCGGTGCGCCAGGCGGAGATCTGGCTGGCCTCCAGCAGGGCCATCGGATAGCCGGTGGCCAGGTCGTTCAGGACCATCACCGAGGAGGCCCGCTGCAGGCCACGGGCGACGTTCTGCGGGAACGAGGAGATCCACTTGATGCCGATGACCGGTTCCCGGCCGCCCAGGTAGGCGGGCAGGGCGATGATCCGCGATCCCGGGACCCCCGGCGGGCGCAGGAACGAGGAGAAGGGAAGCTCCGAGGCTCCCTCGCCGTGCAGGACGTAGGCGCTCTGCACCGCGTTCAGGACCTCGAGCTCGCGGCCGACGAGCACTGCCTGGACGTCGTCGTGGCGCAGGATCTTCATGGCGTCTTCCTTCCGGCGGCCACCGCGCGGCTGCCGATGTTGGCGTCCACCCAACGGTCGGAGTAGACGGTGTCCAGGTAACGGTCCCCGCCGTCGGGCAGGACGGCCACGCAGACGGACCCCGGTTCGATCCACTCCACCCCCCGCTGCAGGGCCGCGACGACCGCCCCGGAGGAACCGCCGGCCAGGATCGACTCGGTGGCCAGGAGCCGGCGGCAGCCTCGCACGCAGTCCGCGTCGGTGACCTTGACGACCCGGTCGGCCAGGCCCGGGCGCAGCAGCGCCGGGGTGATCGCCGATCCGTGCCCGGGGATGCGCCGCGCCTGGGCGGCCTCCTCCTCGGTGGGCGGGCCGAAGATGACGCTGGAGACGGCGTCGACCGCGACCACCCGCACGCCCAGGCCGTGCTCGTGGACGTACTCGGCGCAGCCCCGCAGCGTGCCGCAGGTGCCGGCGGCCACGAACAGGTAGTCCAGCCGGCCGTCCAGCGCCTCGTGGATCTCGCGCATCGTGGTGTGGTGCGCGCGGGCGTTGGCCTCGTTGCCGTACTGGTTGGGCCAGTAGGCGTGCGGCAGGGTCCGCAGCAGGGACTGCACCGCCGCCAGGCGCACCGGCAGGTACTCCCCGGTGGCCGGGTCACGGTGCTCGACCACGTGCACCCGGGCCCCGTACGCCCGCATGATCGCCAGGTTCTGCGCGGTGACCTTCGGGTCGGTCACGCACACCAGGTCCAGGCCGAAGAAGTTGCACAGCTGGGCCAGAGCGATGCCGAGGTTGCCCGAGGTGGACTCCACCACGGTGGTGACCCCGGGGATCGCCTCGCCGGTGCGCAGGGCCTGCTCGATCATCGAGCGGGCGGTCCGGTCCTTGATGCTGCCGCCGGGGTTGAACCGCTCGATCTTGCCGAACACCCGGAACGGCACGCCGGCGAAGAGCCGGTCCATGGCCACCAGCGGGGTCCCGCCGATGGCCGAGACGATGTCGGGCCGGTAGCCGGGAGCCCCGAGGGGCTCCCGGGGCACGTCTGAGCGGCCCGGTGCGACCCCGTGCCCGGAGCCGCGGGTGTGGTCCCGGGGCTGGGGCTGACTGGGGATCAGGGAGATGGTCATGTCAGCTTCTTTCCGTCCAGCCCGGGGCTGGTCTCGGTCTGCGGGGTGTCCGCCCGGACGAGCTGCAACCGGATCTCGCTGACGTAGCGGTTGCCGTCGACGTCCGGGAGCCAGGAGATCCGGGGATCGGGGAGCGGCTCGCTCACGGTGACCATCGCGTGCGGGTCCTCCCGGCAGGCGGCGCGGGCGAGGTTGACGAAGCTGAGGACGCCGACGGTGCTGGTGAGGTCGAACAGGACCGGCTTGGTCTCGCCCGGGAACTTGACGAACACCTGGTCCGGCAGATGGTGGCGGGCCACCCAGGCACGCGCCGCCAGGTAGTCGCGGTGACGGTCGGGCTTGGCCGGCAGCTCCATCCCGCAGGCCGGCAGGCGCCAGGTCTCCCGGAACACCACCAGGCCGTCGATCGACAGCCGTGGCGCGTGCACCTGGTCCAGGCCGATCTTGAAGGCGTCGGCGGCGACCATCGAGATCAGCACACCGAGCAGCTCGGGGATCGCCCAGCGGTGCCCGTCGGGGCCGGTGGCGACCAGGACGCCGTCCTGGTCGGCCAGCGTGATGCCCACCGCGGCGTCGACCAGGCCCCGTGCGCGCGCCGACACCCGGGAGAAGCCGATGAGGCGCTCATCGGTGCCCTGGGTGGTGGGGACGAACCGGCCGGTGTTGCGCCGCCAGCCGGGCGGGAACAGCGGCACGATCCGCGGGACGCCGAGCACGGCGTTGATCCGGTCCCGGATGCTGCGCGGGCCCTGGGCGGTCCAGTCGAGCAGGGCCAGGTCGAGCGTGCACAGGCAGGCGTGCAACTCGCCGAGCACCACCGTGCAGTCACCGGCGTTCACCGCCTCCACCGAGGCCGCGCACAGCTGCAGGTCGGGGCTGTGCACGCCCAGGTGCGGCCAGACCGGGCGGTCCAGCGCGAACGCGATCCGGGCCCGCTCGGCCAGGTCCTCGCAGCGCAGCTCGACCCGGCGCCCGGCATCCGCCAGGTCGAGGTCGACCACCTCGGCCCACCGGCGGGCCAGCTCGGCGGTGGCCCGGCGCACCGGGTGCGGGTCCTGGCCCCAGAACAGGCCCAGGATCCCCGGCCACACGTCGGCGAGGGTCACCGGTCCGCGGGTGCGGGTCGCGGCCGTGCGCACCAGGTCGGCGACCGCCTCTTCCACGAGCTGGGCCAGGCGGGCACCGAACCAGTCGCCGGCATCGGCGACCAGGGCCAGCGGCGCGGCGATCCGGTCCAGCAGATCGCTGCCCAGCCACAGCTCGCAGTCGCGGGTGGTGTCCTCGTAGCACAGGGACCGGCCCGCGTAGGCCTTGCCGCCGTCCCGGGACGCGGGTTTGCCGGTCAGTTCCACGAACAGCGCGTCGAGCCGGCCCAGCGCCTCCAGCAGGTCCTGGGTGGTGGCCGCGGCCGCGACCTGCTCGCGGGCGTGGGCCAGCGCGGTCAGCACGGCATCGAAGCGCAGGAAGAGCTCGGGGTCCCCGACCGCGTCCACCCGACGGCGCAACACGTCCTCGGCGGTGTCACTGATCGGGATGTTCGCGTCCCAGACCAGCCACCGGGACCGGGACAGCTTGGCCACGGCCTTCTCGACCCGGACCCGGGCGGTGGCGTGGTCCCAGCCCTGGGACACCCCCAGCACGTCGACCAGGTCTTCCAGATGCCGGTCGCCGTCGGCCGCCTGCAGCACCAGGACCTCGTCCTCACCCAGGCGCACCGGGGGACGCCCGGGCACCAGCAGCCGGCGCCCGGCGGCGTCCAGGTGGACGTCGCAGCGCAGTTGCAGGGGGAACCAGCGCCGCGCGTCCGGCTGCTCGAACATCCAGGCGCCGACCTCGGCGACCATCCAACGCTCCAGGAACACCCGGGAGCGGGCGGTGACCCCGGCACCGGGCCGGAAGTCCAGGGCACGGGTGCCCTGGCCGATCCGGATCCAGGCCGAGGGGCCGAAGAAGCCGATCGTCTCGGCCTTGGAGCAGTACCGCTGCCAGTACATGGCCAGGGTGCGTTCGCGCTGCCGGCGGGTGGCCGCCGAGCCGGGGGCACGGTCCCGCAGCTTGTCCAGGGAACTCAGCAGGGCGGGGTTTTGCCAGGCGATCGCCCGGCGCAGCCGCTCGTCCCCGGCCGCCTCGGCCAGGGTGGCCGAGGTCGCGGCGGTGTCCTGCTCGTAGGCGGCCACGAAGTCCTCGTGCCGGCCGGAGCCCTCGAGCACCGCCTGCGCGGCGCGCGCGGCCCGGGGGGCGCCGAGGCGGTCCAGCCCGGCCACGCTGAACCCGGAGCTGCGCAGCAGCCCCAGCCCCCACACCCGCCAGTCGGTCGTGCCCAGCGGGCGGGTCGGGGCCAGCTCGGTCAGGTCGACCCCGCCGGTGGCGGTGGGCGCCGTGGCGGGTGCAGGTGCTGAGGTGGCGGTGGTCGGTGCCGTGGCGGTGACCTCGGGACGTCGGGCCGGGGCCGGCACGCCGGGGACGTGCCGGGTGGGGGTGCTCATGCGACCACCTGCTCGAGCCGGGCCCGCTGGGGGCCCTGGGCGCCGGTCAGGGCGCGGGCCAGGCGGTCCACGCCCTCGGCGATCCGCCCGGGCGGGGTGTAGCTGAAACTCAGGCGCAGGCCGTGCGCGTGCTCCCGGCCGATGCTGAAGTGCCGTCCGGGCACGAAGGAGACCCCGTGCCGGGACGCCTCCTCGACGAAGGTCTCGGTGTCCTGCCCGTCCCGGTGCCGCAGCCACAGGTAGAAGCCGCCCTCGGGCTGGTTCCAGGTCCACCGGCCGTCGGCGCCCAGGGCCTGTTCCAGGGCCTCGGTCATGAGCGCGCACCGCCGGCGGTAACCGTCCTGGAACGAGTTGATCAGGTTGTCCCAGCCCTGCTGGGCGAAGAACGCGGCCAGCGCGGCCTGGTTCAGCGCGGACGGTGACAGCGCCAGGATCTCGGCGGTGCGGCGCAGGCGCCCGGTCAGGTGGGCGGGGGCGGCGATCCACCCGCAGCGCACCCCCGGGGCGAAGATCTTCGAGAAGGTGCCCAGGTAGACGACCTGGTCGGGATCCAGGGACCGGCACGCCGGGGTGGTGGTGCCCTCGAAGGACAGCAGCCCGTACGGGTTGTCCTCGACCAGGAGCAGGTCCAGCTCCCGGCAGACCTGCAGGAGCTCGGTGCGCCGGTGCACCCCGGCCGTGGTGCCGGTGGGATTGGCGAAGGTGAGGTTGCCGTACAGGAGCCGGGTCGTCCGGCCCGCCGCGCGCACCTGGCGGGCGGCCTCGCGCAGGGCCTGCGGGTGCATGCCCTGTTCGTCGCCCTCGACCGGGTGCAGGTCCAGGCCGGCGGCCCGGAACGCGGCCGTGGCTCCCGGGTAGGCCGGGGTCTGGCACAGCACGACCTCCCCGGGGGAGGCGAGGGCCAGGGCCACGGTCACCAGGCCCATCTGCGAGCCCGTGGTGGGGACCAGCTGCTCGGCGGTGGTGCCGCGGATCTGCTCGCGGGCCATCAGGTCCTCGATGCCGGGGATCAGGCTGGTGGCCACGTGCGGGGTGGAGTACTGCAGGGTGGTGCGTCCGCCGAGCCGCACGACCCGCGCCAGCTGTGCGGAGATGTCCCCGAGCGGCAACTGCCTCAGGTCGGGCAGGCCGCCGGCGAACGAGATGACGTCACCGGCCAGCTCGAACAGCTGGGGCATCTCGACGGTGGGGCGGGTGTCGGTCCACACGGTCTTCCTCCTCTCGGTACGTGGGTGAGGCCGGCGGGCTCAGGCGGTGATCCCGGCCGGGGATCCGGCCACCTGGGCCTCGGCGTACCGCCACAGACCCGCGGGGGTGGCCAGCGCCGGGTCCATCAGCACGTCGGGGTCGATCTCGATGCCGTACTGCTCCTCGACGGCCACGAGCAGACCGAGGTGGGCCAGGGAGTCGATCCCCAGGTCCGCGAACGTCGTGGCGGGGTCGGTCACGGTGACCTGGCAGGTCCGGGCGATGAGCTGGTCAAACTCGTGCTGGTTCATGGGTCTGCCTCGTCTGTGGGGTCGGGAAGGGCTGATGTGCGGGGGTGCTGAGCTGGCGCTGCACGGCGTCCCGGTCGGGCTTGCCGTTGGGGGTCAGCGGGACGGCGGCGATCACGGTGACCTGGTCGGGCATCCGGGACCGGTCCAGCAGGCCGGTCAGGGCACGGCGGACCTCCTCGGCCGGCACCGTGGCGTGCACCGCCAGGTGCAACGGGCCGTCCTCGGTCCGGGGCCGCAGGGCGACCGCGGCGTGCACGCCGGGCACGAGCTCGGCAGCATTCTCGATCTCGGTCAGGCTGATCCGGATGCCGCGGCGCTTGATCATGTCGTCGTTGCGCCCGACGAAGTACAGCCGCCCGTCGTCGTCCAGGTAGCCCTGGTCACCGGTGTGCAGCTCGAGCGAGCCGTCGGTCCGGGGCCGGTAGCGGGCCTGGTCCGCCAGGGCGACCCCCCAGTAGCCGGCCATCACCGTCGCGCCCCACACGACGATCTCTCCGACGGTGTAGGGGGGCGCCGGGGTCCCGTCGGGGCCGTCGACGCGCACGAAGTCCCCGGGGATCGGCCGGCCGACCGAGTCGGGGTGCGCGGCGTACTCGGCGACGTCCAGCACCGAGATCCGCTTGCACTCGGTCATCCCGTACATGGACGCGTAGGCCGCGTCCGGGAAGTGCTGCAGCAGTTCGGCGGCGGTCTCCCGGCCGAGCCGGGCCCCGGTGTTGGTGAACAGTCGCACCGCGGTCCGGCGCGGGTGGTGCCGCTGCAGCAGGGACAGCATCTGGGCCAGCGAGGGCACCAGCGGCACCACGGTCACCCGGTGCCGGCACAACAGATTCAGCAGGTTGCGGTCCTGGCCGCGGTCGGCCAGCACCAGCGTGGCGCCGACCAGCGCGCACAGCAGCGCCTGGTACAGGCCGTAGTCGAAGGACAGCGGCAGCCGGCACAGCACCACGTCCTCGGGCCGGTAGCCCAGGCACTCGTTGATCGAACGGGCGGCGGTCAGCACGGTCCGGTGCGGGCAGACCACACCCTTGGGATGGCCGGTGGTGCCCGAGGTGTAGATGAGCAGGACGGTGTCCTGGTCGGAAGCGGCGGGGGCCTGGCCGGAAGCAGCAGCGCCCTGCCCGGAGACGGTCCGGCCCTCGCCGCCGGTGTCCAGGTTGTCGTCCGTGGCGCAGGCCTCGTGCCAGACCTGCGCCACGGGGGTCACGGGGGCCGGCGCCACCGCGGCGCCGGGGACGGACGGGAGCGGGCCGGTGTCGGCCAGGACGAGGCGGGCCCGGCAGTTGCCGGCGATGTAGCCCAGCTGGGCGGCGGTCAGGTCCGGGTGCACCGGGACGAACACCGCGCCCAGGGACGACGTCGCGTAGAACAACGCCAGGAACCGGCGGTCCGACGCACCAGCGAACACCACCCGGTCGCCGGCGCCCACCCCGTGCGCGCGCAGCCAGTGCGCGCAGCGGCGGGTGACGCGGGCCAGGTCGGCGTAGCTCAGGGTGCCCTCGGCGTCGACGACCGCGGGGTGGGATCCCCGCTCGGCGCAGGTGCGCGCGAACAGCTCATGCACCAACACGGATCAGCCCTCCCTGCTCGGCACTCAACCGACGGCGGATCGGGGCCAGATCGCGGGGGGTCGTCACGGCCAGCACTTCCAGATGCGGCAACTGCCGGCGCAGGACATTGGTCAGGGTCTTGGCCGGGGGCACGGCGACGGTCAGCTCGGGGGACAGCCGGTCCAGGGTGGCCAGGCACAGGTCCCAGCGCACCGGCAGCATCAGCTGGTCGACCAGGCGCCGGCGCACGTCCTGCGCCGAGGTGACCACGTTCCCGTCGGCGTTCGACAGCAACAGCCGGGCGGGGTCGGCGAACGGCACGGTGGCCACCGCCTCCTCGAAGGTGCGCCGGGCGCTGTCCATGTACCGGGTGTGGAAGGCCCCGGCCACCGGCAGCGGCCGCAGCGCGGCCCCCGGCGGCGGGGTGGCGGCCAGCCGCTCCAGGTCCCGCACGTGGCCGGCGGCCACGATCTGGCCCGCGCCGTTGTAGGTCGCGGGGGTCAGGTCGAGGGCGGCCAGATGTGCCAGGACCTCCTGCTCGTCGCCGCCGACCACCGCGGTCATCGACGTCGGGACCTGGTCGCAGGCCAGGGCCATGGCACGGCCACGGATCACGGCCAGGCGCACGGCGTCCTCGGGGGTGAGCACCCCGGCGTAGGCCGCAGCGGTGAGCTCGCCGACCGAGTGACCGGCCGCCACGACCTGCTCGGCGGGGTGGACCTCGGCCAGCACCTCCAGCGCCAGCAGGCCCTGGGCGACCAGCAGGGGCTGGGTGTTCTCGGTCCGGGCGATCTCCGCGGCCGAGGCCTTGGTGCCCAGGTGGACCAGGTCGCAGTCCGCGGCCTGGGACCACGCCCGGACCAGCTCGGCGCAGCCGGGGTCGCGCAGCCAGGGGGCGAGCATGCCGGGGGTCTGGGCTCCCTGCCCGGGAGCCATGAGGGCGAACATGGTCCTCCTTTCCTCTTTCGTCGGGGTGTGCCGGGTCCTGTCGTCGGGCGGACTGCCGGGGCGGGGCTCAGGGACGGGGGACGTGCGGGGCTGTGGTGGTGCGGGGACACCGCGGATACGGATCGGCAGTGGTGCGGGGATGCAGGGAGCTGAGAAGCCGTGGCGGGGCCGGGCGCGGCGAGGAAGGCGGGCGCCCGGCCCGCGTCACCGCGTCACTGGCGTCCGGTGCTCGAGGTGAAGCGGCGGACGGCGGCGACGGTGAAGACGGTGAGCCAGGCGGCCACGTTGGCCAGTGCTCCCGTCAGGGGCGTGTGCGCTCCGGAGAAGGTGACCCCCTCGGTGAGGGGGTAGCGGGCCAGCGTGGCCACCCCGTACATCGGGGTGTACTGCGAGACCGTGAGCATGGCCCCGGAGAGCGGGATGAACAGGTTGCCGAGGAAGGCCAGCGCGGTCATGGTCACGCCCGGCATGTGCAGGACGACCTCCGGGCGCATGGCCAGGCCCAGCGCCAGGCCCAGGGCCGCGAAGACCGCCGCGCCCAGCCAGGCCACGAGCAACCCGATCGCCCAGACCCGGGCGTCGGCTCGGACCCCGGTGACGGTGCCCAGAGCGCCGACGACCAGCACCGGCAGGCTCGCGACGACCACCGAGCAGAGAACCTTGATCAGGATGTACGGGGTCGGGGTGAGCGGGCTCATCCGGATCGTGCGCATCCAGCCCTCGGACCGCTCGACCGAGACGGCCGCCGCCGAACTGGTACTGGCCATCGCGCCCCCGTAGACCGCGATCCCGATCATCATCCAGGCCGCGAAGTTGCCGTGCGGCAGGACGGCGTCGGCGTGGGCGCTGCCCGTGCGGTACAGCGCCAGGTACAGCACCGCGGGCAGGAACAGCGTGAACGCCAGGGTCTGGCGGTTGAGCCGTCGCCCGAGCTCGTACCGCACGAACACCGGGTTCAGTCCCGTGGCCAGACTGGCCAGCCCTCTCGGGGGCGCCGGGCGGGCCGGGGCCGGCAGGGTGGCCAGGGATGCGCTCATCGCGGCTGTCCCACGGGCGCGGGGTGCCGCTGGGTGATCGTCAGGAAGGCCTCCTCCAGGCTCCGCGGGGTGACCTCGATCTGGCCGGCGCCGGTCTCGGTGACCAGCCGGCGCACCAGCGCGTCGGAGTCGGGGCTGTCGAGGTAGGTCCGCTCACCGCGGACCTCGATCAGCCGGACGTCGCTCTCGGCGCACAGCCGGGACGTCTCGGCCGGGGACAGCACCGCGGAGACCGTCCGACCGCTGGCCGCGGCCCGGATCGAGGCGGCCGAGCCGTCGGCGACGATCTGTCCCTGGTGCAGCAGGACGATCCGGTCGGCGAACTGGTCGGCCTCCTCCAGGTAGTGGGTGGCGAACATGACCGTCATCCCGCGGGCGGCGTCCTCGCGCACGGCGTCCCAGAACTCGTGCCGGGCCTGCACGTCCATGCCCGCGGTGGGCTCGTCCAGGACCAGGAACTCCGGGGACGGCAGCAGGGCGAGGGCGAAGCGCAGCCGCTGCTGCTCCCCGCCCGAGCAGGCGGCGACCCGCCGGTCGCGCAGCGCGCCGATCCCGGCCCGCTCCAGGCACCGGTCGGGGTCGGACCCCGGGTACAGCGAGCCCAGCATCCGCACCGTGGCTCCGACGGTCAGCTCCGGCAGCAACCCGCCGGTCTGCATCACCGCGGAGACCTGCCCGACACGCACGGCCTGGGCCGGCGGCCGGCCGAAGAGCTCGACCTGTCCGGCGTCGGGGCGGGTCAGCCCCAGGAGCATGTCGAGGGTGGTGGTCTTGCCGGCGCCGTTGGGCCCCAGGAACGCCACGACCTCACCGCGGCGGATCCGCAGGTCCACCCCGTCCACGGCCGTGAAGCGTTCGCCCTTGGCGTTCGTGAACCGCTTGGTCAGTCCCCGCAGGACGACCGCATCGGCGTCGATACCGGTCAGCTCCTCCATCGAGTCGGCGGCGATACCACTCACCTCCTTCTCCAGAAGCAGTGCCTGGTTCGCGTTCATGTCCTCATTCCCCACGCTCGGCGGTTGGGCGGTCCTGCGACCGGGGTCCTACGGTCTCCCGATCTCCCGGGTCCTCCGAAAGGCTGACCGGATCGGCCGTGGCCAGAGGTTGCTACACGGCAATACCCGAGGACAAGCCGGAACGGTCATTTCCGGGAAAGTCCTGCACGGCATCACCGGGGCGGGGTGACGGATGTCAGGAAAGCGGGGTGGCAGGGATCAGAAACCCGGCCGGCCGGCGCGGTGTCCCCATGCTCCTCCGCGTCTGCCCAGGCCAGGCGATGGGCAGGGCGAACGATGAGGCCAGGAGCCCCAGGGGTACGGCGGCAGGCGGCCGGTCGGGACTCCGGAGGGAAACAGGCGGAAGACGTCGACGGAATTCCGGGTGACAGCGACGATGGGACTGCCGGAAATACGCCTTTCGTGCCCTCGGATTCCCGGTCCCTGTTGCCTCGGTGCCGGTTCGGAATGACCGATGTCAGAGAAACTCCATGGCATTCGTACCGGAGTTCACGGAACACGTGTCAGAAATACCGCCGGTGGTTCCAGTTCCGCCTGGACGCATCGCTTCCGCAGCCGCTCGGCCCTGCCTCAGCCCGGATCCGGGCGGGTCGCGCTCCGGGCGTCCCGGTACCGGGGGTCACGGGCGCTCCCGCAGCGCGCGTTCGATGCCGAGCTCGGCGCGGTGTCCGAGTCGCTGGGCCGAGTGGAGGAGCTGGCGTCGGGTGGCCAGACCACGGTCCAGGAGGTCGCCGACCGCGGCGTCGATGATGTCCTGGTCGGTTCCGACGGCCGCGCTCTCGCAGATCGCACGCAGAGGGGTGGTCACCCGAGAGCCCAGCCGTTGCTCGACGTCGTCCGGGGTCAGGTCGGCTCTGTTATGGATCACCGCGGCGTGGGTCCGTCGGAAGCCTGCGGGGACCGTCAGATGGATCTCAGCGGGATTCGCGATGCCGAGGTCATGGACGGACAGGGCGCCAGATGGTCCCGGTTCAACCGGTACGGCGTGGCGTGTGCATGTTCTTCGGCCAACACGACACCCGGCCGCGGCCGAGCCAGCACTCGGCGCACGCCGTCCGCACTCCCTGTCCCTGCCATCTGGTGCACGGGGGCGCCCAGTGGGCGATGGCGACTGTGCGCGGATCACCCAGGGCTGACCCGGCAGGTGACGTTCGCCCCTGGCCCTCGCCCGCCGACCGGCGCAGCGTCATGCCCGAGGCTGGATGGGGGCGGCACAGGGCCGCCTCGGTCGGTCCGGGAAGGGCAGCACGATGGTCGCAGTCAAGGACGTCGCCCGGGAATTCCTCGACAAGCGCCGGATCGCCGTCACGGGTGTCTCGCGCAACCCGAAGGGTCACGGCAGCAACACCGTCGTCCAGGGCCTGCGCAAGCGCGGGTACGAGGTCTTCCCCGTCAACCCCAACGCCGACGAAGTGGAGGGCGGCCCCTGCTATCACAGCCTGGCCGAGATCCCCGGTGGCGTGGACGCCGTGGTCGTCGGCACCCGCGCAGAGCTCGCCGAGGCCACCGTGCGCGAGTGCGAGCAGCTCGGCATCGGCATCGTGTGGCTGCACCGCTCGATGGGCGCCGGCAGCGCCTCGCCGGCGGCCGCGACGTACGGCCGTGAGCACGGCATCCAGGTGATCAACGGCGGATGCCCACTGATGTTCGGCGCGGACGCCGACCTGGGTCACAAGGTCATGCGCGTGGTCTGCCAGATGACGGGCACGGTGCCCCGTTCGGTCTGACCTCGAGCTCGCCCGGAGACAGCCGGGCCGCCAGGGCCGCGCCGTCCGCCTGCAGGGGGCCCGCAAGGGCGGTCCCTACCGCGACGATTCGGGACTGGATGTGCGTCAGGCGCGTTGGTGTCTGGAGTTCAGGTAGTCCTCGAGCCACTTCCGTGAACTGAGCCATACGCCGTTGGGGGTCTTCTGGGCGCGCAGCCGTCCACGGACAGCGGCGACGCGCAAGGCGTTGGCGCTGACCCCTGCGGTCTCGTCGGCGAGGCTGGCGAGGGGTACGAGCCGGGATGGGCCTGCGATGGCGGGGACGACGAAGCGGTGGAGGTTGTCGGTGACGGCGCGGGCGATGAGTTCCCCGAGGGGGCCGAAGTCGCCGCGATCGGCTTTGTGCATCCCCGTGAGATAGGAGATCCGCTGGCTCTTGTAGATGATCGCTGGTGGGTAGCCGAGGCGGACCAGGACGAGGTTGAGAAGCAGGCGGCCGGTGCGGCCGTTGCCGTCGAGGAACGGGTGGATCCGCTCGAACCGGTTGTGGATCTCCGCGAGTACTTCGGGGAACGGGCGGTCTCCCGGGGCACGCGCGGAGCTGGTCAGAGCGACCCAGTCGTGCATGCCGGAGTCGACTTCTGGCCAAGGAGGTGGAGTCATGCCCTCGGAGAAAGGGGCGATGTCGTGGCGTCTGAAGTTGCCGGGCGTCTCCTTCTCGTCGGCGTGGGCTGGCGGGGCGACCGACCACACGGGTGTCATGGCTCGGTGGTGCACCGAGCGGATCTCCTGCAGACACACCAGATCACCGGTGGTCCAGTCGCCCGGCTCCAAGGCTTGCCCGTAGACCCACCGGGCCGCGTCGGCGTATCCGGTGACCTCCATGTACTCGCGCAGTTCCCGCGCGCCAACGGCGCGCCCCTCGTCGAGGAGTTTGCGGACCTGCTGAAGGACCAGCGTGTTGCCCTCGAGAGCGGTTGAGTGGTGGGCCTCCTGGTGCCACAGGTCGTCCCAGATGTCCTCCGCCTCGATCGGGGAGGGCAGTCCTCCCATCCGGATGTTGAGGTCGGCGATGGCCTCGGCGAGCCGGGCGTAGATGACGGCTCGGGATGGCCTGCCTCGAGGCACGCGCCCTCCAGCGGTGGGGACGACAGAAGTTGTTCGGTTTGAAAACAACTTAATGTACCGAACGGAAGAGGTGTTCCGTGGGAGACCGCAGAAGACCATGGGAGGGGCTGGTCTGGGGGTTCAACGGCGGCGGGCTTCGGTCTCGATCTTGCTGCCAGCGCAGTGAGACTCGGGCGAATCGAGCGTGACCCGCACCACTGCACGACAACCCTGAGGGCCCGGGTCTCGGGGCCGCGGCGCAGACACCAGCCCCCTCCCACAGTTTTGCCCGGTCTCGACCCAACGGAAAACTCAAGTTCCATAGGACTTCTCGGTGGCGGGAGGACGGGAAGCTACAGGTGGGTGCGGTCCTGTCCTTGTCGCGCTGTTCGTGATCCCCGTCGTTCGTGATCCTCGGGGCGAGGTGCCCTTGAACAGGCACGTTTCACCACCGGATCGACTCCCCGGGAGTGAAGACTGCCGAGGGTGAAGCTGCCGGTCACGGCCGATCTCGGCCAGGGTGTCGACCTGTGTGCCGGATGAGATCTCGCCGCCGTCCGGCGGCCGCCGGACGGCTGTCCCACCGCCGCGACGTCGTCCCGACTCGATCTCTGCAGGGGTACGTTCCTCAACGCCCGGCGCGGCCGATCGAGTCCTGATCATGTCTACTATAGTGGACGGATGGCCGGTATTGTGGACACTCCCGAACTGTCGGTGCGGGCGGTCGGAGTGCCGGGTGGCCGGGAGGTGAAGGGCTGTGGAGTTGTCGCACCCCCTGCGGGTGGTCACGTCCGCTCTCGACGCGGACGTGCTGGAGGTGCTGGCGCGTGCCGAGACGGCGTTCACCGGCCGGGACATCGCCCGCAGGATCGAGGCCAGCACGGAGGGCACGCGACGGGTCCTTGCCCGGCTGGTCGAGCAGGGCATCGTGCTGCGGGAGCCGGCCGGCGCCGCCCAGATGTACCGGCTCAACCGTGAGCACCTGGCCGCTCCTGCTGTGATCGCCCTGGCCGGGGTGCGCGAGGACCTGGTGACTCGGTTGCGTGTCCTGCTGTCCGGATGGTCGCCGGCGCCCGTCTATGCGGCCCTGTTCGGGTCGGTGGCCCGGGGGCAGGAACGCCCCGACAGCGATCTGGACGTGTTCGTGCTGCGTGGCGCGGGTGTCGCCGTCGACGACCCTGCCTGGAGCGCCCGGATCGCTGATCTGGCCGTTCGCGCGACCGCGTGGACCGGCAATGACACCCGGGTCCTGCAGTTCGGCCTGGACGAGCTGGCCGAGGTCGACGAACCCGGCGGGGTCCTGGACGACATCCTGCGCGAGGGGATCTGCGTGGCCGGTCGGGAGAGCGTCCTGCGGCGGGCACTGCGTTCGGCACGGTCGGGCTCGTGAGTCCCGAGCGTGCCGCTGACCACAGCTTCGCCGGCGGCCATCGCCGCAAGGCTGTTCAGTTCCTCACGGCCGCCGAGGAGATCATGGATCTGGCGCCGAGGATGGGGCCGACGTCGGCGATGCCTACGTGACTTTGTGCGTACACGCCGGCATCGCCGCCGCCGATGCCCTGTGCGCCCACCATCTCGGTCAGTACAACAGCGGCCAGACCCTGGTCGATGCTGCCCGCGCACTCCCCCTACGCCTCAGCGACTGATCTGTTCTGGTTCGGCCTCGGGGGACGTGCGTCCCGGCGGCCTCAGGCGCGGATGGCCCGGTGGCCGTCGCCGGACGTGTCGACCGCGATCTTCCGGGGCTTCGCCTTCTCGGCCACCGGGATCCGCAGGGTGAGTACGCCGTCGCGGTAGCCGGCGGTGACCCGGTCGGTGTCCAGGTTGTCGCCGAGGATGAGCTGGCGGCTGAACACCCCGCGCGGTCGCTCGGCCGCCACCAGTTCGTGGTTCCCGTTCAGGGCCGGCCGCTCCGCGTGGACGGTGAGCACGTTCCGCTCGATGTCCAGGTCCACGCTGGCCGGGTCCACCCCGGGCAGGTCGAACTCCACGACGAACTCCTCGCCCTCGCGCCAGGCGTCCATCGGCATCCCCGTCGGCCGGGCGGTCGTGCCCAGAGCGCCGAACACCTGCTGGGTCAGTCGGTCCAGTTCCCGGAACGGGTCGGTGCGTACCAACATCGGGACTCCACCTCCGTGGTCTGCTGCCCTACAGTCATGATCCGTATCTCGCGCCACCCATTATCTGTGGTGACTGACATAGATTTCTATATAGCACCGATGACATACTGAGGCAAGAGCACGCTCGGCCGACCGGGCGGATCCTCGGAGGTGCCTGTGAGACCGTTCGACGTCGACCCGACCCGTGGGGTGTACGGCATCTCGGTGGCCGCCGACCTGGTCGGGATGGATCCGCAGAGCCTGCGGCTGTACGAGCGACACGGGCTGGTGGCCCCGGCCCGCACGGACGGCGGCACCCGCCGGTACAGCGGCGACGACCTGCTGCGCCTGGAACGGATCGGTGCACTGCTCGACGCCGGCCTGAACCTGGCCGGCATCGCGATGGTGCTGCGGCTGGAGACGGACAACTCCCGGCTGCGGGCCCGGCTCGGACAGGTGGACGAGGCCGTGCCGGCCGCGGGCCTTCCCACGGCGGTGGCGGGGTCTCCCCGAGACGCGGGTCCACGGTCCGCGGCCCGGCCGGGCAGACCGGGGCGGCCGGGCCGTCCCCGCAGGACGCGCCCCGGCGAGGAGGACGTGCCCGGGGGAACACCACTCGTCGGCCCCGGGGACCTTCCCCGTCCCTGAGGGTCCTCATTCCTGTCACGGTGGGTGTCTATCCGGTTCGCTGATTCGGCCACGATTCCCCGCGTCGACCCGGAGGGTTTGCGGTGGTGAAGTCCGGCGTGGCATCATTCACAGAAATACCATTCCCACGTGAAAGGCACTCCAGTGGCGCAGAAGGTTCAGGTCCAGCTGGTCGACGACTTCGACGGCAGCGTGGCCGACGGGACCGTGACGTTCGGGCTGGACGGCAAGTCGTACGAGATCGACCTGTCCGCCGCGAATGCGCAGAAGTTGCGGGGCGCTCTCGCGGAGTTCGTGGAGAAGGCGCGCAAGGTGGGCGGCAAGCAGGCGAAGGCGCCGCGCGTCGGTACGCGTTCGGGGACGAAGGACCTGGGCGACGTGCGGGCATGGGCCCGGGACAACGGATTCCAGGTCAGCGACCGTGGCCGGGTGTCCTCCGAGGTGCTGTCGGCCTACGACGCGGCCCACTGAGCTGGCGTTTTCGCTGGTCGAGCGGGTCGTGCGGCTGCTGATGCCCGGACGTCCCCCCGGCGGAAAGTGATCGGTGAACGGCCTCGCCCGCCCCGGGTCCGGGATGGGCGAGGCCGTTCCGTCGCGTTCTCAGCGGTACTGGCCGGCTGATTCCCCGGCCCGGCGGAATCTCTTCAGGATGATCAAGGCGATCCAGATGGGAATCCAGGCCCCGCTCGTCACGACGACCAGGAACAGGTGCAGCCACAGCGCCCTGGGCCCGGCCGGCCGCATGGTTCCGTCCCGCCGGACGCGGGCCTTTCTCCCGGGCCGCGACGGCGGGTAACCGGGGTTCGGGGGGTAGGGCTGTCCGGGATAGGGGGCGGACGGGTATCCCTGCGGGGGATACCCGTGGCCGGCTTGTTCCTGGGCTCCCTGCCCCGGGTACGGCGGGGCGGGATTGGTGGGTGGCTCGTGCCACAGCGGAGGTTGCTGCGGTTCGGGCGCGGGCTGGGTCATGGGTTCTCCCCTGTCGAGTGGGCCACCGGGGCGAATTATGCATCTTCCGGCTGATTTCCCCGGAACCGGTGCCGGTCCGCCCTTGTGTCCGGGGTGGTCACGTCCGGGACGGCGAGGGGTGTCGTCCGGCGCGGCCCTCATGGCCGGGCTCCGGACGACGGGGCGGAAGCGCTCCACGGACTCCGCGATAAGTAGCGTGATCATGGCGCTATCGGGATGGTCTGCCGGCCAGGACCACCACCCTCGCCTACCGGGATGTGCTGTCCCGGCTCTGGTTGCTCGGCCCCGTCCCGGACCGGTCCCCCGTCCACAACGCCCTCACCCGGCTGGCGACCTCGCCCGAGCACCACCTGGCCGACCCTGCGCTGGCTGTCCTCCCGGCTTGGGGATGATGCTCGACGCGGTCGCCGTCACCACGGATCCGCACGCCTACCGTCGCGACGGAATCGCCGTGGTCCCGGCCGCGCTCCTGGGGCCCTGACCAGTGCTCGTCCTGACCGGACTGACCAGCCGGCTGGACCGGCGGAATCTCGGGCTGTCGGCGTCGGCGGCTAGCCTCCGTCCATGACCATCGGCGTGCAGATCACCATCGACGCGCGGGACACCCGGGCCCTGAGCGGGTTCTGGGCCCTGGCCCTGGGCTACGTCCCGGAACCGCCCCCCGGCGGCTACGACTCCTGGGAGACCTGGGCTCGGGAGCAGGGGGTGCCCCCGGAGTCCATGGACCTGTACGCGGCGATCGTGGACCCCGATGCGCGGCGTCCCCGGGTGCTCTTCCAGAAGGTGCCCGAGGACAAGGCGGCCAAGAACCGAATGCACCTGGACGTGCACGTCGGAGGACGGGAGATGCCCGCGGCCGAGCGGGTGCAGGTCCGGGACGCGAAGGTCGCTGAGCTCGTGGCCGCGGGGGCGCGGGAGCTCGCGCGGTACGAGGAGTTCGGCAGCTCGTGGGTGGTCCTGCAGGACCCCGAGGGCAACGAGTTCTGCGTGGCCTGACGGCCCCGACGCCGGCTGGGGGCCTGCCGGATGAGTGTCCCGGTGTTCTCACCCTGGCCCGGAGTTCTCTTCCCGCCCCGGCCGGCATCCGCGTCCTGGCTTGTGGAGGTCCGAGGGGTCCGAGGGAAACCCCCGGAAACTCGATCGCCCGTCCCCGTGCCCGAATGACGGGGAGAGCATCATCTGCGCCTCGGGCGTCACTCCCGTCGTGTCGGTCATCCGAAAACTTTTACCTTGGTCACCGTGGGAGGGAATCGGTGGCGTTGAGTAGCGAACATCCCGGGAAGGCTTCCCGCGGTTCGTAAGTTATCGGTGATGTTTTCGGTATCCCGATCGGACTTCGAAGGCCTTCTATTGCACGCGGGCGGTGGGTTCCCCGCGACCGGTGGCAGCGGGGTTTCGACCGAGTACGAGCCGCAGCCCATGCGGTGACATATCGGACTTCATGCCCGGGTGAGGAGCGGGTTCCACGCCTCGGAAATTCCGCGACGCGCACCGTCCTGGCGCACGGGGGCGCCCGCCCCTTCCTGGCGCGAGATTTCTCCGCCGTGCCGGGTCGGCACGCCGATCACCGGACCGTGGACGGAGATGTTCCTGCCTGGGTCGGCCCTGCGGTCGGCCCTCACGTGCGCCTGCCGCCGGCCCGTCCGCCGGGATGGCGGGGTGGGCCGACGGCAGGTGTCGGATCGTGCGGGGTGGGTCAGGGCAGGCTGATCTGTTCGGGGGTGGTGCGGGAGGTGGTGGTGCCGTCCCCGAGCTGGCCGTTGGTGTTGTAGCCCCAGGCCCACAGGGTGCCGTCGGTGCGGAACCCGGCGCTCTGGTAGCCGCCCACGATGCCGTCGGCCCAGGTGGTGGCGGTGCCGACCTGAGTCGGTGCGTACCGGTGGGTGGTGGTGCCGTCGCCCAGTTCTCCGCCGGTGTTGTTGCCCCAGCACCACAGGGTGCCGTCGGTGCGCGGGGCGCACGCGGAGTTGTAACCGGCGTTGACCTTGGTCCAGGTGGTCGCGGTGCCGACCTGGACCGGGGTGGTCTGGTAGTTACCGGTCATGCCCAGCTGGCCGTAGCCGTTGTCGCCCCAGCACCACAGGGTCTTGTCGGTGCGGGTGGCGCAGGTGAAGGTGTATCCGGCGGTCACGGTGGCCCAGGTGGTGGCGGTGCCGACCTGCGTGGGGACGGTCGCGTAGGCCAGGGAGCCGATCCCGAGCTGTCCGCCCGAGCTGTCGCCCCAGCACCACAGGGTGCCGTCGGTGCGGGTGGCGCAGGTGAAGGCGTACCCGGTGGCCACATTGGCCCAGGTGGTCGCGGTGCCGACCTGGGCGGGGGTGGTCCGGTAGTAGTCGGAGCTGTCCAGGCCCAGCTGCGCCAGACGGTTGAAGCCCCAGCACCACAGGGTGCCGTCGGTGCGCACCGCGCAGGTGTGGCTGTCCCCGGCGCTGACCTTGGCCCAGGTGGTGGCCGTGCCGACCTGGGTGGGCACGTTCTGCTTGATGGTGCTGCCGATCCCCAGCTGCCCGCGCAGGTTGTAGCCCCAGCACCACAGGGTGCCGTCAGTACGGATGCCGCAGGTGTGGTTGTTGCCCGCGTCGATCGTGGCCCAGGTGGTGGCCGTGCCGACCTGGGTGGGCACGGTCCGGCTGGTGTAGGTGCCGTCCCCGAGCTGGCCGCTGTAGTTGCTGCCCCAACACCACAGGGTGCCGTCGGTCCGGGTCGCGCAGGTGTGCGCGTACCCGCCGGTGACGCTGGCGACGCCCGCGGTCGCGGCCTGGGCGCCCGCGGCGCCCGTGCCGACCAGGGCACCCAGGGCCAGGACGGCCGATCCGGTGGACATCCCCGCCACGGTGACGAAGGTCCTTGCCGAACGCCGCCACCTGGCCCGCAACAGACCACCTTGATACCCGCTCATGCTGTTCTCTCCCAACGACGTCGTTGCCCCGATAATGGCGGCGGCATTGCTCCGGTGTGCCCGCCGGCGAACCGCCGAATACCTGGCCTCGACGTACGGCATCGACCCCTGCGATGCCGGTGGTGTCGGAGAAGATCTGATCGCGGTTTCGGCCCCGGTGCCATGGCCCGCCGGATCCTAGCGACTTCGCCTTCGACGCCGCTACAAGCGGCTGGGAGTTCTCGAGCACACGGTGTCCACGGCGCGTTGGGCAGATGACCGGAGCCCGGTGAGTTCGTCGAATCCCCACGTCGACCCCGGAGCGTCAGGGTTCGCACGACAATCGGTATCACGGAGCCGGTCCAGCGCCCGGACTTTGGGATTGATGAGGGCTGGGAGATACCGGAAGGCATCGCGGCAATGCCCACCGTGACGGATCTTGACGATGTGCGGGAGGAAACCGGTTTCGCGATCTCCGTCGGCCCGATCCGGCTCGTGGTCCCGTGGACTGTCGGCCCGGCCCGTGGTCCCGCCGGCTGTCGGATCGGTGAGTTGTCTCGTGGGCTGTCGGCCGGTGGGGCGTGAGCCCGTGGCTCAGCGAGTGGTCGCGAGCCGGCCGGCCAGTCCGACGAAGGTCACCGAGAACGTCCGGCGCAGACGCCGCATCACCTGCGGACGCTCGACCAGGTGCGTGCGGGCCAGCGCGGCGAAGACCCCGTAGGCCGCGAAGACGACGAGCGTCATGATCATGAACACTGCGCCCAGTCCCACCATCTGCAGGACCGGGTGGGCGGCCTCGGCCGAGACGAACTGGGGCAGGAGCGCGAAGAAGAACAACGTCAGCTTCGGGTTGAGCAGGTTGGCCAGCACCGCCGAGACGATGGTCCGGATCGGGGACGGCGGCGTGGCCGTGGTCCCCACCGTCAGGGCGCCGGTGTCCCGCCAGGTCGACCACGCCAGGTACAGCAGGTAGGCCACACCGAGGGCCTTGACGACCTCGTAGGCCGTCCCGCCGGCCCGCAGCAGGGCCGCGGCCCCGGTGATCGCGGCCACCAGATGTGGCAGGACGCCGAGGGTGCACCCGAACGCGGTGATCAGGCCGTGCCGGGGACCGCTGCGTAGTCCGGCCGCGATCGACAGCAGAGCGCCCGTTCCCGGGGTCGCGACGACGACGAAGGCCGTGAGGAGGAAGGCGAGGCTCACCGTCCCACTGTGCCGTAGGGGACCCCGCCGCGTCAGGGCAGGGCACAGGGACGCCGGCAGGACTCGCGGAACACGGGTGACGCACCGGAACGCCGGCAAGGCAGGGAACGCGCGAGCAGAGCGGGAACGCCGGCAGGGCCGGCCTCCGCCCGGGGACCGGCCCTGCCGTGAACTCCGCGCGGATCTCAGCTCGCGAGGCCTCCGCAGGCGGCCCCGTTCAGGGTGAGCAGGTGCCACGGGGACGCGGACCCGCTGGTCGTCACGATCGCGCCCAGCGAGAGCGAGCCTCCTGCCGGGACGGCCGCGTTCCACGAGTAGCTGGTCACCGTCACGGTCGATCCGTCCTGGTGCCAGGAGCCGCCCCAGAGCTGGGCCACCTTCTCGGACCCCGGGAACTTCCAGGTCAGTGTCCAGCCGTTCAGGCCCGTGCGGGTGGTCACGTTCAGGGCGGACTGGTACGCACCCGGCCATTGGGAGGCGACGGTGAGCGCCCCGGTGCACACGCTGGTGCCGGTGCTGGTCGGGGGTGTCGTGGTGGTCGTCGTGGGAGGAGGCGTCGGGCTGTTCGGGAGCGTCGTGGTCGTCGTTGTCGTGGTCGGCGGCTTCGTGGTGACCGGGGTCGTCGTGGTCGGGGTCAGGGCGCAGTAGGGCATGGTCGTCCAGGTGATCGCGGCCTGGGACGTCGACTTCTGGACCGTCACGTCGTCGAGGTAGAACGACTGCGCCGGGGCGGGCCAGTCAGCCACGCACAGCTTGACCGGGAACACGTGCAGGACCAGCGAGGTCATCGTGGACACCTTCAGGAAGTGCACCGAGACCGTCTTCCAGCCGGCGTTCGTGACTACGGGGGACGGGTCCCAACTGGTGCCCACGACCGCCCGGAAGCCGCTGGTCTCCACGTCGCCCAGCCGCACGTGCACCGCCAGGTCGTACCAGGTTCCGTCGGAGAGCCCGGTGGTGTCGGTGGTGAACTTCGCCCCGTCCTGGTAGGCACTCACCCCGCTCACCTTGAGGCTGTGCGTGCCGCTCAGGGCGACCTCGGTGCTCACCTTGATCGTCTCGGTGGAGTCCGGGGTCCAGCCGGCGGTCGAGCCGTCCTCGAAGTCCCAGGAGCGCACGACGGTCCCCGGTGGCACGCCGTCGCCGCTCGAGACGGTCGTGGACGAGGTCCGGGTGGTGCTGGACGCGGGGGCGCTGGTGGTCACCGGCGCGGTACCGGTCGTTGTCGCGGTACCGGCCGTCGCGGCGGCGGGCACCGCCCGCAGGGTCTCCGTGGTGCCGGCGTACCCGGCACCGGTCAACGCGGTCACCGCGGTGATCAGGACGGCTGCCGGGACGAACGGGAGGGTCTTTCCAAGACGCCGCACGGGCTTCTCCCCTCAGCTCAGGGCGCGGGTGGTGGAGCCGGCGACCGGGCCCTGAACCGTTCGGATCGCCCAGGAGAGTCGTGTCCTGAGCTGCCTGAACCGCCCAGGAAGTCCGTTCCGGCGGCAGGCAGCGTAGGAGTCCGCCCCGCAGTGGTCAACGGGCCCTCCGGCAGGGGTGCCGGCGCCGCCGGCCGGCCTCCGCCGCAGGGCACGCCCGGTCCGCGGCACAGCCGTCAGCCGGTCCCCGGCGCGGCTGTCAGTCGGCCCTCGCCACGGGCTGGCGCAGGACGGTGCGCAGCTTCTCCGGGGCCACCCGCCGGGGATCGCCGAGGTAGATCTCGTGGTGCAGCCCGGTCGGGCGCAGGCCCTGGGCGGGCAGGAGTTCGTCGTGCAGGCGTGCCAGCACCGGGCCCTCGTCGTCGTACGAACCGACGTGCAGGGTCTGCAGGCACCGGCCCTCGTGGAGGTCGAGCACACGCAGCAGGTGCCCCGGGTCCTTGCCCTTCGCCCGGGCCTGGTCGACCGCGGTGGCCAGCAGCGGGTCGGTCAGCCAGTCCGGCTGGCGGACCAGCATCCGCCAGGACCACCGATCCTTGTCCCGGGTGCGGAAGGTCGTCATGTCCTCGGCCCACCACTGCCCCTGGAGCGGGAGGACGACGTAGTCGCGGTCGAGTTCGCGGCTGCTGAGGAACTTGGCGGTGTAGGAGGCGGCGAACAGCGCCTCCACGGCCTCCTGGTACTCCGGCGTGGTCGCCGGACTGCCGTGGCCCTCCAGGGCCAGGTACCGCATCGGGGGGACGTCCACCTCGACCCAGCGGCCCGCCGGCGGGGCGTAGAGGTCGCGTTGCTCGCGCTTGAGATCAACCTTGGTCATGGCGGTCCTCGAGGGAGTCGACGGTGCGGAGCACCCAGCCCAGCTCGGCGTCGAGTGCACTGAGCGCGTGGTCGAACAGCACCCCCACGACCGGTGGGGCCCCGGGCACCTGCCGGTCCCGGTGCGTCCGGAGCCGATCCAGTTCGGCCGTGATCGCCCGGCCCCGCTCGCGCAGCGCCTCGGCGGCGACCGCGCGGTCGAGCAGCGGCAGGTTCGCCACCCCCACCAGCACCGGTGGGTGCGCGGGGGCCAGCGAGGACAGGGCGCGGGTGGTGGCCTCGACGGTGAGCTGCCGGCCGAGGTCGGTGAGCGTGTAGGTGCGCCGGCGGCGGTCGCCGTCCGGGGTGAGGCGGGCGACCAGGCCGTCGGCCTCGAGCCTGCCCAGCAGGTAGTACAGCGAGGAGAACGCGACCGCGGTCCACTCGCGCATCCCGCGCTCCGTGATGACCTGGTCGAGGTCGTACCCGTGGCGCGGACGTTCGGCCAGGAGCCCCAGCACCAACAGCTCGGCGGAGGTCAGGTCCCGGGGCACCTCATTACTCTAGCACTAGAGTAATGAGGTGCCCTCGGTTTCGGTTCGTGATCGATCCGGGTCGGTGATCCGGCATCGGATGTGACGGCGTCCTCGGCCTCGTCGTCCTCAGCCGGAGCGCGCACCTTCGAGGCCGCCTCTGGAGTAGTCAGCTGCTCGGGTGCTCGCTGGTTCAGGGCGGGATGCGAACGGTGGCCCGGATGGCTTGTTCCGCGGAACAGGGGTGGGTCCTCGGGAGACGTGATGCATTGAATGGTGCGCCACTTGCCGCCCAATTTGATGCATGACTGCTATGGCTGGTGACGAGGCCAAGACCCGCAAGTCGGTGCCGCTGACGGCCCGTGATCTGGCGGACCTTGACCTGATCAGCAGGTCACCCGAAGCCCGCGAGGCTATCGGCGCGACCGCTGCGACCTCGGAGTCCGCACTCCTGCACGTCCTCGTCACCGCAGGTCTGCGGGTGGCGCGTGAGGCGGCCGACGCGGCCGCCTACGCCGAGTACGCCCGCTGGGCGATCATCGACCCGGAAGAGGTGGCGATCCGGGCTGCCCTCCGCTGTACCCGTAATGCTCGCGAGGTTCGTCGGGACGACGTATGAGGCTTCAGCGAGGACGCGTGATCTGGCTCGAGATCCCTGGTCTGGCCGGTGCAGGCCGCCAACCCGGGCTGGTCGTGAGCAACAACCGGCGTAACGGGGCTCTGGGAACGGCGCTCGTCGCGCGGATCACCACCACCGCCAAGGCTCCACTGCCCCTCGATCGTCGAGCTGGACGCCGCGACTGATCCCCTCACCGGGCGGGTCCTGTGCGACAACCTGATCGAGGTCTACGAGGACGAGGTACTGGACGAGGCCGGTGCGCTCTGCCGCAAGACGATGTGGGCCGTTGAAGACAACCTGATGCACGCGCTGGGGATCGCACCGAGGTAGATCCGTTGCCGGGCATCTGTCCCGACCCGCCCGATCGTCGATCTTCAGCCCTCGGCTGGTGTCCTGCCTGGTGAGCCGTGTGGGCGGTGCGTTACCCCGTGCGCGGCGAGGGCGCTGCACACGGGGTGGGCGCCGCTACTTCCGGGACCCGTCGTCGTAGTCGAACCGCTTGGGGTCGATGGCGGTGAACCAGCCGGGGAGAATTCCGGTGGGGGCGTGTTTGACCTGGGCGTCGGAGGACCTGAGCTGGACCTCCTCGGTCACGACCATGTCCGGGCACTGCGTCCCGGGAAAGTCCTGCACGGTGAACACCGTCACCTCGTCCACGAGTGGGGCGGAGGCGGACGCCTGGGGTACCGATGCGACGCTGGCCATTCCCTGGTCGGGCGCTAACTCGCGGCAGTGGGGAGCGGAGTACCGGATCGTCAGGGTGGCACCATCCCGGCGCACCTCCGTCCAGGGCGTGGACTGGAACTGCGCGGCGGCGCTCACGTCGGGGCCGTAGGGGGTGCCGCACCTGCTGCCTGATTCTCGGTAGAGGAACTCTCGGGTGCCGGAGAGCGCGTCCAGGACGAACACCCTCCTGCCCAGGCCCTCTGTCGACGTCCGGGATCCGTCCGCGATCTGAGGTCCTACCGTCATGTCAGGACAGCCGAAATTCGGCCCGTCGTAGTAGATGACCAACCAGGCCGGCCGGTCGACCAGGGACGCCGCAACACCGGTGCGCAAGGCCCTGGACAACGTCACCCGCCCGTACCCGACGAGCACGTCCTGGGCCAGGAAGTCCGGCATTTCGGTCGCGCGGAACCGCCGCACAGCCTCGGCCTCGCTCACCGTAGGGGTACCGCCGGTGGCCGGCCGCACGGTCAGGCCCCCGCCGTCGAAGCGCGCCGTGGCGGTGAACCTCGCGTCCACAAGCGACCTGCGCAGGAGCTCCTGGCTCGTCGAGGACCCGGACGCCAGGGACGTCGTGGGGGGTGTGGGACTGACCGTGACCTGCCCGACCGGTGGGGCTGTCCGATGGGTGGTGCCCCCGAGCATCGTCGTCCCGCCGATCCCCACGGCCACCAAGGCGAGCACGGCCGCCCCCCCGCTCACGATCCGCCGGCGCCGGTGACGGCGTTCCACCCGCTCGGCCAGGCGCACGGGGACCACCGGGTCGTCCACCAGGATCTCCAGGGCCCGCGTCAGCGCGCGCTCCTCGGCCTCGTTCACCGTGCCACCTCCTGGATCCTCGCCCACACCTCGGGGGCCTCCCGCAGTCGCGCCAGGGCTCGTGAGGTCTGGCTCTTCACCGTGCCCACGGACACCCCCAGCATCGCCGCCACCTCGCTCTCGGACAGGTCCTCGTAGAAGCGCAGCACCAGCACCGCCCGCTGCCGGGGGCCCAGGTCGTGCAGCAGACGCAGCAGGTCCGCACGCAGGCACACCAGGTCGGCGACGTCCTCGTCCGCGGTGGCCTGGTCGGGCATGGCGGCGGTCGGCAGCTCCCCGTGCCAGCGCCGCCGCCGCCAGCCGACCACCGCGGTCACCATGGCCCGGCGCACGTAGGCCTCCGGGACGTCGATCCGTGACCAGTGGCCGTAGCAGCGCATGAGCGCGGTCTGGAGCAGGTCCTCGGCCAGCTGCCAGTCGCCGGTCAGCAGGAACGCCGTGCGTGTCAACGCCGGCGACCTGGCCGCCACGAACTCGCGGAACTCGTCTCGCCGCATCCCCGCCGCCCTTCTCGCGCTACCGCTGATGGTGATGGGGTGGGTGGCGCGAACGGTTGCACGCCCGGGCCGATTCGGCGGTCGTGGCGTGCCGCGTGGGCGTGCGTCGGGGCATCAGCTACCCGTGGAGCGGTCCTCTGTCGCGACGGCAGTGGACGCCGGGCCCGGCGCTACTCGGCAGGAGGAGCCGGAAGGCGGCGCAGGATCTCCGCCAGCATCTCGCCGTGCTGGGTGAGGACCTCGCCCTGCTGGTGCAGCGCCTGGGTGTGCTGGGTGAGG